>NZ_JBSVZB010000013.1:0-196406 GCF_054072015.1 Cupriavidus sp. CP313
TCCCAAGCCCTTCGCATGGTCGAAGTCAGCCGATGACATCCTCGCCAGCATCGAGCGATTTTGTCTACGAATTTCTGACTCAGGACACTAGATGATATCGGCCACCGAGAAGAACAGGTGGTCGGTGAAGCCTTGCCCAAAGAAATGACCAGCGAACCGGTCAAAGATCATGAACAGGTGCCATGAGAAGGCGGCGGAAACGATCACCACCTGCCGCATTCTGTCGATCTGATTGAAAATCGACAGGAAAAATATCAGGTATAGCACGTACTCGTATCGATAATACCTTGGGAAGGCACCCGGCATCAGTACCAGCAAGCCTATCGAGAAAGCAAAGCTGATCAGTATGGTTAGCAAAAGATTCCTGTCGATCTGTTTTCGATAGACGAACAACAGCAGACCCATGCAGGCAGTCTCGATAAGGAACTGTACGGTGGAGCTGAGTTCCATATCGAATTGATCGCTATAGGCAGATATCTTTGCGCCGAGGCCGATCTCGCCCGTTTCGCGTGCCACCAAGTAAGCTCCGAGCGTCCAGCCGGCGCCCAGAACCACCATTTGAGCGACTCGTTTCAGGTTCTTGCCATCACCCAGCCTGGCAAGAACCATCAACGACATCGGCAGCATGCTGTAGTGCACGGCACTGGCACTGACCGCCGTCACAAAGGAACCACGGGTCATGCCGCGAAGCATTAGTGCCACCGCGAACAGCATGACGCAGAAAGCGAGACCCGCTCGAATCCCGGACCCCTGGAAAGCGTAGCTGGTGATGGTGGACGCGTACAGCAGATACGCGATCAGGCCACGATTGGCCAGCATCGCCCCGGCCGCATAGACCAGGAAAAAACCCAGCATGCTGATCGCCACATGGATGCCGATGGATGATGAAAATAGCAAGGAGAAGATCTTTGCGACAACCCAGAATATTGGCTCCGTGCTACTGGTATAGTGGGCCACGCCCTCCAGCATGCTCGTCATGCTGTCATACTGGCCCGTTTGCAAGAAATCGAAGCCCTGCGAATAGCTGTACATATCCGGGCCGAATCCGATCTCGTCACCCTCCAGATACGGCCGCACTGCCAGCAGGAAAGAGAACGCAAGACTTGCGTTCAGAAAGACTGCGAACTCCACCAATGGATACCCACGCACCCGGCGCAACGCAGGCTCAATGAGCGTCACCAGCGCAAAGACGTATGCGAATGGCACCGGCATCAGCAATGCGCAGATGAGAGTGCCGAACAGCGCAAGTGCAGCGAACGCGGAAGCCATGACAACTCACTCCAAAAACGCGCGAAAGCTCGCCTATGTTCTTTCGCACTTATCCGAGCATAGCCGCTCCAGCGCGATGCGACGAGTGCCTTCAGGTGGACATACCACATTGCTTGCGCCGCGGCAGGGCCGCATTGCCGATGCCACCGCGCCTGGCCGCACATCGCTCAACCCGTCAGGCGGGCTGCCCGACGGTCTTTCCTGCCGTCGCGGGCGACAATTCTGTGAACAATCGCCGATTCAGTTCCATCGCGCCCGAAGCATGAAGCCAGTCCTGCGCGAACCTGCGTGCGCCGTTTCGGTGTGCTTCAAACTCGACGGCGGACATCCGTACATAATGGCTCAACACCGTGACAAAGGCTTGCGCGTCGTCGAGGTCAAGATCGTGGCCGGCCCCATGCTCCTGAAGATTCCTCCATGGGGTCCGGTCGCTGATGACAACCGGCAAGCCACAGCTCATCGCCTCATAGATTGAATGTCCGAAGTTCTCGCTATTAGTCGGCAGCAGGAAGACGTCATAGCGATCCATCCGCGCAATCACTGCCTCGTGAGCAACAGGCCCCAGGAAATTGATCTTTACGTTCCCTGGTGCCACGCCTATCAGCGCCTCGCATTCTTCCAGGTAGCCCCGGTCCTCCACGAGCCCATAGATATCGAACACAATGTCGCCCTGCAGCCGGCTCACGATCTCAATCGCCCGCGCCAGATTCTTTTGCCGTACCACCCGGGACAGGGCGACGACACGCAGCGTGCCGGGCGCCTTGGCTACGCACGGGCGAACGTCGTCAGGAACGCCACCGGGCAGATCCGGCGCAATCGTAATGCACTTGTCGGCAACGCCGGTGACACGCTTGATATCCTCGGCCTCGTAGTGCGTGGACGCGTGCCATTGCACATCTTTCAGAACCCCACTGGCTTTAGCAGCGCAAAGGTAGGCCTTCTTCTTCTGCGCACTGAACTTCAACGCTCCTGGCGAGAATTCCCCCCGTGGGGCAATCAGGGTATTCCAGGCAGGCAGCAGCCCGTACCTTGCGGACCACAGTGGGAGAATGGTGAAACGCGGATTAAAGAAGCTATTGAAATACACCGTGTCTGTCATCCTGGTGCCGAGCAGCTTGCGCAGGTGCCAGGGGCGCATCGCCTGAGCGGGCAGGTAGATCACGTCGCCTTTGCCGACTCGCTGCCATGCACCGACCTGGACGTCCGGATAGGCCACCGGTTGCCGAAGATCGCGATCCAGGCAGACGACCTTGAACTCGATGTTGTCGCCCAGATGCTCGATCATATTGGCAATACTCCGCACCGGACCTCCGGAAAGGGAACCGGGCAAGTAATGCTGCAGGAATACGAGTATGCTTCGCTTTCTCATTTTTTCCCCTCGACTGCGATTCGCCATGAATGATGGGCACAGGCGTTCATCAAGCAAGGCTCCCGGGCTTTCTCATTCCTCTCTTCCTGAAGCATCAGCTCCTGCGTTGCCGCGACCACGTCTTCGACCCTGATGGCGCGGATGCACATTTTGTCGAACTCTTCGCAAGTGACTCGCCTGCACCCGGTGCATGGCACCTTGTGGTAAAGGATGCGATGACCATGGCCGCACGGAAACCATACTCCCGGTTCGCAGCGGCCACTGAATACGGCGACGCAGTGTATTCCCACCGCAGCGGCCAGGTGCATCGGCCCACTATCGTGCCCGACATAGAGCCTGGCCATTTCCAGCAAGGCCGCGCTTTCCCGGGGAGTCATGCTGCCACACAGGTTGATGACGGGCCCGCTCCAGCATTGTGCGATGCTGGCGCTCTCCTGGACCTCATCGGGAGCGCCGATGAGCGCCAGTCCCAGATCGGGGTCGCGAGCTGAGAGCAGCCTGGCCCAACTCTGCCATCGATCCGCTCCCCAGTGATTGACATCTACCTTCGTGCCAATGCTTGCCGCCATAAAGCGTCCGGCGCCACGCCACCCACTGATCGCGGCGCGCGCTCGTGCCCGTTCACCGGCGTCCAGCTTCAGGTCCCAGAATGCACGATCCGCGAGATCGACCGGGCCAAGCGGCGCGATGTTCCTGAGCAGGCGCGAAGCTTCCGACTCGACCTGACCCTTGCCGGGCACGCTCAGATGCGAGTGGTAGGTACCGTCGTAATTCAGCCCGATCACCTTTCGGATGCCGCTTAGCCGGAAGAACATGCTATCGCGTACCAGCGATGACAATGGCCGCTGGGGCATCAGGTAGATGACGCAATCAAATTTTTCGGCACGCAGACGGCATGACAGCGTGATGAAATCCTTTATCGAAGACGTGCGGGCATCGTAGTCAATGAACTGATGCACCAGGCCGGAGGGCGCGAGAATCGAAGCGATCGGCGCCTCCTTCTTGCCGATTCCAACCGGAAGATTTGCAAGAATCGCCCGATGGGAGTCAGGGAAAGCCCGGGCGATGAGATGGAGCGCGGGTAACGCTACGACAGTATCGCCGAGCGATCCGGTTCTGAAGATGAGTATTCGTTGCGGCATTATTTGTTCTCTTTCCATGACTCCACCGAGCTGCGCGCTCCGCGCAGGAAGAGCGGGATCCAGACCGCGCCAATCAGCGCGGATGAACAGATCATTCCCAGCAATACCCCAATGAAACCCATTCTCATGGCGAGGTAATACTGGAGTCCGGCATTGACAACGGCCTGGGCCACGGTAATGCGAATAAGAACATTCTGGCGGTTGAGCGCCTGGCACGCGAATGAGTGCGCTTCTGTCCAGCATCTGATTGCCAGATAGCATCCGAACAACACAGTCTCCCAGGCGCCTGGTATGGGAGCGTTGGCACCGAACAGCCAGTGAAAGGTATCGTTCCTGACCAGCAGCAGTGCCATGGTTTCCAGCGTGACGCCGAGCACCCCGACCAGCGCAAGACGACGGGCCGACGCAGTGATCTCATCGAGGCGCCCGCGGACTCCCAAGGCACTCCAGGTCGGCCAGGCCGCGGTCAGAAGCGTCCAGTAGAGACTCATCCATACCCAGCCCAAGCGGTAGAGCACGTTGTATTGCGAGATGTCTGTCGCAGTCAGTATCTGGGACATCACCAGATACTCGATATTGAAGGACAGCAGACCAACCAGCGCGAATATCCATGCGTTGCGAGCGCGCGGCAGCAATGGCCTCAACTGACCGAGCCACGCCGACGCCGGCAGGGCCCCATCCTTCACAAAGACCATGGCTAGCGTCACCACCCCCACCAGGCCGAGACTTGCGGCATAGCTGAAGAAAGCTCCCACCAGTACATTGTCGGCACTGGCGTAACGCACCGAAATCCATACTGTGGCAAATGAGACGACGGCACCGGCGACCTGGAGAAGGTTGGCGGTGACGCCTTTCCCAAGCGCATACATCAGGCGCGAGCCAACCGATCCCGCAGTGGCCAGGGAAAAGAAGACTCCCGCCGCCATCAGCAGCAGGACTCCGGACGTCGCGCTGACTGCCGGGTTGTTCCTGAACAGAAATGGCGCCAGGAGATAGGCGACGGGGAGCGAGACGCAACTCACTACCAGCACGGCGGCCACGACACACAGGCATGCCGAGCCAATGATTTCCCGGATTGGCTGCCCTTTCTCCCGGCGTTCAGCGATGGCATTCTGGACTGCCACGCCCAGACCGATATCAGTCAGGGAGAACCAGGCCATCAGCGAAGCGACCAGCGCGTACGCCCCGAACTGTTCGGCACCAAGGCTGCGAGTAAGCACCGGAACTATCAAGAGCTGCAAGCACATCGCAACGATGCGCGCGCCCCATCCCGAGGAGACCAGCAGTACGGGATTGCCGAACCTGCCCCGCACCCCGGCGCTGCCAGCCTCATTCGGGATTTCCGCAATGGCTTGCGCGCCCTGGGCTTCGCGGTCGCAATGACCGCCACAATTTTTCAATGCGTCGCGACCGGAAAGCCAGGAAAGCCGATTACGGAGAACTCCCGCGAAGTAGGCAGCATTCATGGCCGATAGCGCGTCAGTCCAACCGGCCTAGGCCTCGACCGCAAGCAGCTCGGCGCACGTCAGCGTCGACGTGCCAAGCTTGCCTACGACGATTCCGCCAGCCCGGTTGGCATAGTGCACGGCCTCCTGCAATGGCACGCCCGCTGCCAGCATGACGCCGAGCGTAGCCACAACGGTATCGCCCGCACCAGAGACGTCGTACACCTCGCGCGCCTGTGCCGAAATGTGCAATGCACCGGCCTCCGTATAGAGCGTCATGCCCTCTTCCGAGCGCGTCAACAGCAGTGCATGCAGCATCAGCGCGCGGCGCAACTCCTGCGCGCGGCCTGTGAGGTCGCTCTCCGAATGCCAGGCCCCTACCACGCTACGCAGTTCGGCGCGATTCGGTGTCAGGATGGTCGCACCGCGGTACTTGGCGTAGTCATCGCCCTTGGGATCCACGAGGACGATCTTGCCGGCCTCACGGGCAAGGCTGATGATGCTGCTGACGTGACGCAGGGCGCCTTTCCCATAGTCCGACAGCGCGACCACCGGATAGCGCGGCAGCATCGAGGCAACGGCCTCCATCTTGCTCTCCAGCGCCCGGATCGCAGGCTGGCCCTCCATGTCGATCCGAAGCACCTGCTGGCGCCTTGCGAGTATGCGCAGTTTTATCGTCGTCGCCAGCCCGGTGTCAATCTCCAGGCGGGCCTCCACACCGATTGCCGCGAGCTGGCGCCCTATGGCGCGACCAGGCTCATCGTCACCGATGACGCCAATCATGCCGACCTGCGCGCCCAACGCAGCGGCGTTCCTTGCAACGTTCGCCGCACCGCCCAGCCGTTCATCCTCGTGCTCGATCAGCACTACCGGCACGGGTGCCTCCGGGGAGATCCGACTCGTGTCGCCGAACCAATAGCGGTCAAGCATGACATCCCCTATCACCAGCAATCGCGCTGATGCCAGGGTTGCCGCAAGAGCAACTTCCTTTGCTATACCGATGTCCATAGGAACTCCCGTCATCAAACGCTCTGCTGCTCACCCACGCGTCATCTACACTGACGTACATACCAGCGCCTCGAACTGGGCGGTGCCCCGCGGGCAATGCAGTGTCGTGCCAGCTAGCATCCGGATCTGGAGCAGCCTCATCTGTGCGTTGACCCACGGAACCCTGGCGATCCCCCAGGCGCTCCTCGAACGCCCGCTCGGGAGCCGCTTCCGCCCGTGCTCCAGATGCGTGCGCTGCCGTGCAGACCGGCTTCGGGCAGGGCGACAGCGCCGCCCGGAAACCGTCGCCGGCAGGCGGCCTGGCTCGCGTGGGCATATGGCTCGCCCTTAAATACTTTCAGTGTGCGACAACGCACCGAAACAGGGAGCGGCCCCTCCTAGGATGCAATCGTCGGGGGACATGGCATATACGGTGCGATGCCCACTGCTACCAGCAAGGAGACCGCCGTGAGTTCAGTCAATTGGCGCTTTCATTTTCGGGACTTTTCTACCCATCGCCACAGTGTCCTTTCCAGTCTGGCGATAGTCGTTGCTACAGGTCTGCTGGCGGCTTGCGCCGCATCGCCGGGCATGTACTTCGACAACAAGGCGGTAGTGAGTGCAATCGGGCCCGATGTCGTACCCAAGGTGACACCGATCACCCTCGATCTGGTGAAAGCTCAACGCAGTAAGGCTCGTACGGACAACGAGCGGGTCGAGGAACTGTTCGCGACTCCGCAGCCTTATCGGATCGGCCCCGGCGACATCATCTCGGTGGTGGTATGGGACCATCCGGAACTGGTCTTTCCCACCCAGACCTACAGCATCGGAGCCGCCTTTGAGATCCCCACGTCGAGCGGTGGCTCCAACGTGCCTGGCTATGTGGTCAGCGCGCAGGGCGATATTCAGTTCCCCTACGCCGGCGTCATGAAGGTGGCCGGCAGAACGGCAAACGATGTTCGCAACCAGATGGCGCGTGTGCTGTCGCGAGTGGTCAGGGATCCGCAGATGACGGTGCGTGTGCTCGGCTTTCGCAGCCAGCGCGTCTATGTCGACGGCGAGGTCCGCACGCCTGGCATGCAGGCCATCGACGATGCGCCCATGACCCTGGTGGAAGCGCTCAACCGCGCCGGCGGTGTGCTGAACCTGACCGGCGACAACAGCCGCATTCGTGTTACCCGCGGCGAACGCAGCTGGTATGTCAACATCCCCGCGCTGTTGAACAAGGGTATCGATCCGGCCCGCATCCTGCTGCGCTCCGGCGATATTGTCCGCGTGGAACAGCGCGAGGACAACAAGATCTTCGTCACCGGCGAAGTGGTGCGCCCGACCTCCCTGCTGATGCGCAATGGGCGGATGACACTGAACGAGGCGCTTGGCGATGCCGGTGGGGTCAATCCGAGTTCGGCCAATGCGGAGCAGATCTACGTGATCCGCAAGGCGGCTGATGGCCAACCCAATGTATTCCACCTGGACGGCAATTCGCCGGCAGCGCTGGCCATCGCCGAGGGTTTCGAGCTGGAGCCGAAGGATGTGGTCTATGTGGACGCACGTCAGGTGGTCCGCTGGAGCCGCGTGATCAACCAGCTGATACCGAGTACGCAGCCGGTGTTCAGTGCCACGAGCGCACTGAAATAGTGGGGCGCGAGAGATGGTTCGCTCAATCCTGGTCATTTGCGTCGGCAACGTCTGCCGCAGCCCGATGGCGGCTTGCCTGCTGGGCCGCGTCCTGCCCGCATGCGATGTGGCTTCGGCCGGGCTCGCGCCGCCGGTTGGCGCACCCGCTGACCCGAACGCTGTCAGGCTGCTTGCGCGTGAGGGATACGATCTGGCCAGTCATCGCGCCCGCGCTGTCGATGAAGCGCTCGTGGCGGCGGCAGATCTGATTCTTGTGATGGACAGCGAGCAACGCGACGAGCTCGAGCAAGTGTACCCGCAGGCATGCGGAAAAACGCACAGGCTCTGCGAATTCATGCACACAGACGTGCCGGACCCATACGGATGTTCGCCGAGCATGTTCGTGATCGTGCTGGAACTGATCAAGCAGGGCATCGCATCATGGTCTACGCGGCTGGAAGAAGTTGTACCGGCCGATGGTCAAGGAGAGGCATCATGAAAACGGTCAGTGCGCGGGACAATGTCCCCGCTGGCGCGGACGACCGCGGCACGGCAGTGGATCTGACGGCCTATCTCGATTTGCTGGTTCGCTATCGCCGGACCTTCCTGTCCGTAGCCGGGCTGGTCATCGGCGTAGGCCTTGTCTATGCCCTTGTTGCCAAGCCGGTCTACCGCACCGACATGACGGTGCAGGTGGAGGAGTCGAGCGGCAATGCCGCCAGCAAGCTCGCGGCCGGCGTCTCGCCGGTGTTTGACGTCAAGCCCGCCGCTTCTGCCGAGATCGAACTCCTGCGTTCACGAATGGTGGTCGGCAAGGCGGTCGACAACCTGCGCCTGTATATCGAGGCCGCGCCGCGCTATTTCCCCCTGATTGGTCCGGCCATCTCCAATTTCAACCCGGAGCTGTCGCGCCCGGGGCTGTTTGGATGGGGCGGCTTTGCCTGGGGACATGAGTCGATCACCGTGCCCCAGCTCGACGTGCCTGCGCCGATGGAGGAGCGCAAGATCATGCTGACTGCGCTGGGTGACAACCAGTATCGGGTGCGGTTCGCCAGCGACAATGCCGAGGCCACGGGCACAGTGGGAACGCCATTGGCGATCACCACCGCCACCGGCACGGTCACCATGCTGGTCAGCCAGCTCGATGGGCGCCCCGGCAGCCAGTTCGTGCTCCGTCGACTGCCTCGCAGCGCGGCCATCACGCGGCTGCAGGAGCGGCTGATGATCAGCGAGCGTGGCAAGCAAAGCGGCGTGCTTGGCGTGTCGCTGGAAGGCATCTCGGCGAGCATGACGGCAGCGGTCCTCAACGAGATCGGCAACGCATATGTCGACCAGAACATCCGCCGCAAAGCTGCGGAAGCGGAAAAGTCGCTAGCCTTTCTCGAGCAACAGCTACCGGTGCTCAGGCAGCAGGTCGACGCGGCCGAGACCCGATACAACGCGATGCGCAATCAGCGCGGCACGATCGATCTCAGCGAAGAGTCCAAGCTGATCCTGGGACAATCGGTACAGATCCAGACCAGGCTGCAGGAATTGCAGCAGAAGCGGCAGGAACTGGCTGCGCGCTTTACTGCAAACCACCCGGCCATTGCACTGATCGATAACCAGATTGCCGGCCTGAACGCCCAGTTGAATGGCGTATCCGGGCGCATCCAGAAGCTGCCGGATGTAGAGCAGAACGTGCTGCGCCTGATGCGCGACGTCAAGGTCAGCACCGAGTTGCTCCAGTCGCTGCTGAACGATGTCCAACAGCTTAAGCTGATCAAGGCGAGCAAGGTGGGAACAGCGCGGCTGGTCGACCCGGCAGATGTACCGCTCAAGCCAGTGCGGCCGAACCGGGTGATGATTGCCGGGATGTCATTGGCCCTGGGCTTGTTTGCCGGCCTTCTGGTGATCTTTGTGCGCAACGCTCTCGATGGCGGCGTCGCGGATGCGGACGAAATCGAGCGGCAGACTGGCATGACCGTCTACTCAACCATCCCCTTCAGCAAGCAGCAGTCACTGCTGCCATCGGCAGGCGGGCTGCTGGCGCTTCAACAGCCAGATGACCCCACGGTAGAGAGCCTGCGCAGCTTCCGCACCGCGTTGAAGTTTGCCCTGGCCAGCAGCAGTAGCCGAACGGTAGTGATCACCGGGCCCGCGCCAGGCGTCGGCAAGTCATTCGTGTGCGCGAACTTTGCCGCGATTGCCGCCGCCGGGCACCGCGTGGTGCTCATCGATGCCGACCTGCGCCGGGGCGGCTTGCATGGTTCCTTCGACGCCAAGCGTGGCCCAGGCCTGACTGAGCTGCTGATGGGTGCGCCGCTGGAGCAGGTCATACAGCGGCAGGTGGCGCCCGGCCTGGATTTCATCTCGACCGGCACCAAGCCTCCGCATACGGCGGATATGCTGCTGAGCCCGGGCATGGATTCTCTGCTGGCGCAGCTCAAATCGCGCTATGACCTGGTGCTGATCGATACGCCGCCAGTACTCGCGGCCGCTGACGCCGGCATCCTGGCCGGCAAGGCAGGCGCCGTGTTCCTCGTGGCGCGCGCCGAGAAGACCACCGTCGGCGAGCTGGTCGCGGCGCAGCGAACCATCCGCCAGGCTGGCGCAGAGGTCAAGGGCGTGCTGTTCAATGGGCTCGTGATCGAGGGGCGCTGGTATCGGGCCCACTACTACTTCGGCAAGTATCGCTATCTCGCCGAGTACGGTCGTGCACCGACCAAGCAGGCTTAGAGGTGGCGCCCGTACGGGCGCCATCGTTCCCTTGCCATGATCATCTGCCTCGGCTTTGCCTTTCCGGGGCTCAACCAGCCATGCCACTTGTCAATGCGTCTCCCATCTCCTCGGTCGTCATCGCCGGCGCTGGCGGCCTTGGGGTGGAACTCTATGATTACCTGCACGATGAAGCGTTGCGCGGCGGCCCAGCTGTAGCGGGCTTCATTGACGACAGCCCGGGCAAGGTTCCGGACGGCGTCGATGCGCCCAATCTGGGGGCGGTTCGCCAGTTCCGCCCCGCACCGGGCCAGGCAGTGCTGGTCGCGATCGGTTCCCCGCAAGCGCGGCAGGAGGTACTGTCGTGGCTCTTGCAGAACGGGATCACGGTCCCGCTGTATGTGCATGACAAAGCCCTGATCTCGCCTTCCTCCCGTTTAGGCATCGGGGCCCTGATCTTTCCTTTCACCGTCGTCAGCCGGGGCGCGGTGGTGGAAGACGGCGTGGTTGCCAATGTCTTCTCGGGGATTGGCCACGGTGCTTGCGTGGGCGCGTGCTCGGTGCTTTCGCCGCACGCCGTGCTCAATGGCAACACCGCGGTCGGGCCGGGGTGTTTCCTGGGCACACGGGCAACGATCTACCCGGGCATAAGGATCGGTGCGGAATGCGTGGTCGATTCCCACACCGGCGTTTCGTCCAACGCCAAGGACCGGCAGTTCATCACGACCGGCAATTACCAGATTACCTCGCGCCGCATTCGGGATCAGTGAGGATGGGTTACCGGGTCACGACGCGGGTCACAAGAGAACTTCGGTAAGCAGGCGGCATTGCAACGGCGCGCCTGCACCGTCAGCCCTGACCAGGGGCTGCCGCCGAGGCCCCTGGCTTGTCGTGGCATGTCGCCACGGTTACCACCACCTCATGCGACATCCACATCGGGCGCGCTGCGCTTGCTGCCCCGGAACCGGGGGGCGGAGAATTCTCCTGCGGCGCTGATGCCTTCGCGCGTCAGCACCTTGATGACTGTCTTCCACAGGATCACCACGTCCAGCCATACCGATACATGGTCGACGTACCACACGTCGAGCCTGAACTTCTCCTCCCAGCTAATGGCGTTGCGTCCGCTGATCTGCGCCAGCCCGGTGATGCCGGGGCGAACGTCATGGCGGCGCGCCTGCTCTGGCGTGTAGAGCGGCAGGTATTCCACCAGCAGCGGACGCGGTCCCACCAGGCTCATGTCACCCTTGAGGACATTCCAGAGCTCCGGCAGCTCGTCCAGGCTCGTGGAGCGCAGGAATGCGCCGAATTTCGTGAGCCGTTCCGGATCCGGCAGCAGCTCGCCATCCTCGCCGCGGGTGTCAGTCATGGTGCGGAACTTGAGGAGCTTGAATGGCTCGCCGTGAAGCCCTGGTCGCACTTGCCGGAAGAAGACCGGCTTGCCCAGCTTCAGGCGGATTGCGCAAGCCAGGAACAGTAGCGGAACGGCAAGCAGCAGGAGGCCCAGCGAGGCCAGGCAGACGTCAAAGATGCGCTTCATGATGGTTCATCCTGCCGTTGAAATCCGACCTCAGGCGATGGAGGTGGGCACCGCGTCGCCGCATGGAGGGATGCCCGGGAAAGTGGGAATGTTGCAGGGAGAGACCTGTGTCCCGCGTCTGCGCCCGGGCCAGTGCTGGGGCCAGGCACGCAAGTGGTGACTGCATGCCCCACTGGCTCAATATAGTCAAGCCAGCAAGCCGGCGTGGCACGGCTATGTGGCGGTGGGCACAAAGCCCGAGTCGCCGGCGCCAACCTCAGTCCCGCGGCACGGGCCTCGTCGCCATCTCTTCTGATTTTCCGCCACCGGGAACTTGGATGCCCCGAAAGTTCTGACGCAGCTCACGCAGCTTCACATCGATCAAAGGTGCCGCCGACCCAGCCATCACTGGCTTCCCAGAATACCACCCCAGAAACCAGCAGTGCAGCAGGGATTCCGGCAAAGACAACCCGATGCTCCATGGAGGAACCGGGCGTCAATACGCAGAATCCGATGACGCCGGCCGCAACCCAGCGCCGCAGCAGCCAGCTTGGAGAGCCGGTAGCCGGACAGGTTGAGCCAGGCAAACAAGCAACCGAGAATGAATTCCAGCAGCAACGGGTCGGTCAGGAATCGGAAGAGGAATGGCGTTGGCCGGGCCAGTGACAACAGGGACAGCACGACAAAGAAACCAGGCAATGCCCAACGCATACGCCGCTCCGAAAACAGGATCGGATATCGCAAGGACCAGCGTAGTAACATCTCATACGTCAGCGTCCAGCCAACATAGAGGACGGGGTAGGCGTTACCGTGTTCTTTGACTTCGTATGGGATGAAAAGATAGGAGGTCACTATCTGCATCACCGTGAATTCAGTGCTCTTGAGACTTGGCACTGCCCACACAATGACCAGCATCAGGCTCGTGAAATCCAATACATCGGCGCGATTCGCGTGATCCGGGCGACCATGAAATCCCTTGCCGCCCGAGGCCCGCGACGCCGGTCACCGTCATGAACCCGGAGATGAAGAAGAAGATATCGACTCCGGCCCAACCCCACTCGCTCGCGTCCGCAAAACCACCAGGCGCCCACCCGAAGTTCTTGATCGTGGCCGCCGAATGGTAGGCGACCACCGCAATTGCCGCGACGGCGCGCAGCGATTGCACGGAAGATAGCTTTTGATTCATGACGTGCGCCGGTGCGTTACCCTCGACATGAGGTCCATCCGTTGGCGCAAAATCCGGGCAAGGCGTTAATTGATTTTGGCTCCTTTCGCGCTTGCGCACCGTTGGCTATCTCACATTTCAACCGCTTTGCGGACTCAGCGCGGCCCTGTTCACTGGAGCACGGGAAAGCCTCCGATTCTGTTGGAGAGCGCACCGAATGGCGGGGGCCCTCCCGCTAGAGTCAAAGTCAACGCGCAGGCAAGCAGGCAAAGCCTCGGGGCTAGACAGGTGCGGAGGACCGACATGAAAGCAACCACAGCACGCGGTGAGGGCGGCGGCGGACTCGACGCTACCCCTGCGGCGATTCCGCATCCTCACGCACTGCATGGCGCCGAGGCCATCTGGCAGGAAACCAATTGCTATATCGACCTCTGGGTGGAACTGCTGCATGGCTGGGGGCTCGAACCGCGCGCGGGACTTCCGTTCACGGTTGCTCAGGACTTTGAAGGGGATCACTTCACCTTCTTCAAGTACCCGCAAATGGATCTGGAGACGCTGTACGGAACCGTCGTGCAGGAAATGGCGGTCTACGACACGCTCCAGGCGCACGTCATGGCCCAGATCGAACGCGGTCACACCGTATTGCTCGAGGTCGACAGCTATTATTTGCCCGACACGCATGCCACGGCGTACCGGCGCGAGCACGTCAAGACCACCTTGGCCATCGACCGTATCGACAGCCAGGCCCAGCGCCTCTGGTACTACCACAACCTCGGCTATCACAGCGCGCACGATGAAGACTATCGCGGCCTGCTGCGGCTTTTGCCTGACCTGAGCGGCAATGGCAATATCCTGTTCCCTTATGCCGAATGCGCGAAACGCGTGCGGCCATCGCTCGAGTCGTCCGCGCTGGTCGACGCCTCGGTCGCGTTGATGCGCTACCACCTGGCCAGGCGCCCTGCAGCCAACCCGGTGGGACGCTGGCGCCAGGTGTTCGGCAAGCATATGGACGCGCTGCTGGCACGTAACGATGCTTATTTCCACTTGTATGCCTTCAATTTCCCGCGTCAGCTCGGCGCCAACTTCGAGATGCTGCACCACTGGCTGTGCTGGCTGCGCGAGCAAGGACGCGAGGCGCCCATGGCCGTTATCGGCTCCGCACGGACCATCGCGACAGAATGCAAGGTATTGCAGTTCCGACTGGCGCGTGCAGCGGCGCGCCGGCGCGCCGATCCCTGCACGGACTGCCTGGATACACTGGAAAGCTGCCATGACCGGACCATGGAAGGCCTGGTCACTGCCTTCGGTTGCGTCGGCAATGCGCCCGCGTAAGGCAGAGCCGCTAGCCGCAGAACCGCCAGCCCGCTCCCCTTCGTCCGGTGGCACGGGAGGCTCTGTATCTCCAGGCGTATCGCGAGTTGCAACGACAAGCGAGAACTAGCGCCGCCCGGCGTCTCGCGCATCATGTCGCATCCACCGAAGGCGCAACGTGAAGATCCGATGCGCGTCGGCCCTGGGCAATGATCCGATCGGCGCAGGTCAACCACCATAGCCAAGCGAATGTTCCGCGTTGACGGCGTACACCTCGCCGGAAGGGGGCGGAACCGCGTGCGCCCCCACCTTGCCCTCATGCACGAGACGGAGCCGCCGGCTGCTGCCCGGTGCAAGATGGAACCAGTTCTCGGAGGCATGGTAGGCATGATCCTCGACGTGTACCCATCGAGCGAACCGCTGTGTCGACACGGTAAGCCACCACTCGCCGTCCACTTGCTCAAGCTGTGCCCGCAGCCCTGGCGCCTTGAGCGCCGCGGCACGGCGGTCGGGCAAATAGACGGCTTGGCTCAGTTGCTCGCCACTGTCAGGGGCAAGCAGTGTCGCCAACACGACATCATGCGTCCGCGGGCCGAAGCGGTAGGCATAGGTCAGGTCGAAGAAGCGGTCAAGCAACGCAGCAGCTTCCACGCGCTGCGCACTGCGGGCCGGCAGGCACAGACTGTGCCGCGCCTGCGCCACGACCGCCTCGCCACCGCGCAGGCAATGCAGCTCCAGCGCCAATGCACGTGGCTGCGGCGTTTCGTTGAGCACGTGCAAGTGCAGTCCGTTGAGCCCTTCATCGGTAATCAGTACCTGCAGCGGCTGCCAGACTTGCCTTAAGGCATGCCACGCCGATTTAGGACGGCCGCAGGCATCAACGATACCCCAGCCGGCGCCAGGCATCAGGTCCTGCAGTTGCCAGACCAGGCCGCCTGAGCAACTTGACCCGACACGCCGCCATTCGCTGAAGACTTCGGTCATCACGTCCGCGACCACGGCGCGCGACAGCATCAGGTAGCGCCGGGGCTGCTCATACCGCAGGTGCGGCGGATCCACGTCATACAGCACACGCAAGTAGTGCTCGCGTACATCCTCGAAATCCCACGGCGCGTCGGCGTCGCGCGGCACCGAGGCTTTCCAGCGCGGAGCGTGCAGCGGCGCAGACAAGCCGTACTCCGTCAACGTGCGGTCACCGGGCACATTGGCAAAGGCCAGGCATTCGGAAGCGAAGCGCACTTGCGCCAGGCGTGCGTCAGCCAACGGTCGCTGATAGGCCCCGACGCCGTAGTAGTGGCTGATGCCCGTGTCGGGCTGGAACGGCCAGCTGCCACCGGTTGGCGAATTGCTGACATACACCACGTCCGGCCGATGGGCGGCAACCAGGCCCGGAATCAGTTCGTCGAACAGCGGTTGCTTCCAGTCGCTGCGCGAAGCGCCCAGCATCGAGGCCTGCTGCTCCGCCTCGCTGCCGCCACACAGCACTGCGAGACTCGGATGCGCCCGGGTTGATGTCAGCCATTCGGTGACTTCACGCGTGATGTCATCTGTGAGGCCAATGCCGGGCCCGATGCCGCCGTAGTCAAAATTGGCGAACATGAAATCGTGCCAGACCAGCAAGCCAAGTTCGTCACAGATCCGGTAGAACGCTTCACCCGGATAGCATGTGACGCCGCTGATTCGCACCATGTTCATACCGCCCTTGCATGCCAGCGCCAGCCAATGCCTGGAGGCTTCATCGGTGTCCGCCAGCCCGGGCAGATCATGGCTTGAGATGCAGGCCCCGCGGCAAAACACCGGCTCGCCGTTGATGCGTAGCGCGAAGTGCCCAAGCTCGCCAGCATGATCCGACGATACCGTGCGAAAGCCCACCCGGCCGCAGTCGATGCCGCGCCCCTCGATGGTCGCATCGACGCGGTAGAGGCAAGGTTCGCCGTGCGTATGCGGCCACCACAGCCTGGGGCGCTCTACGCGCACCGTGCCCACGAGGGTGTGATTGTCAGCGCGCGACAACGAGCCGGGATAGCAGCAACCCTCGGCATCTCTGGCTTCGAACAATCCCGAAGCCGGCGCGGACGCCGGAAAATGCAGGCGCAGCGTGATGACACCGAGATCGCCTTGCACCTGTCCGGACAGGTCAGCGCGCACCCCATGCAGGATGTCGTCACTGGCCGGGTCGAGCAATTCCACCGAGCGCCAGGGACCCACCGCATGCACCGGCGGGCACCACCCCGGCATGTGGCCAAGCAGTGTCGTGCGGACCGTGCGCAGCGTCGGCGGCACGATCATCCTCGGCTTCCAGCGCACGAGGCCGCGCTGCTTGCGCAACCATGGATGGAGCGCGCGAAAACAAAGGTACAGCAGGTTGTCGCCATCCAGGTCGAGCTCCACCTCATGCGCGACGAACATATGCCGGGCGCTCAGCACGAGCTTGCCGTTAAGCCAGGCTTCGGCCAACGTGGCGAGGCCGTTAAAGCGCAACACGCGGCGGCCACGGCCCGCAAAGCTGACTCGATACCAATGGTCATGCAAGTGCAATGGCGGCGGCGCCGAGTCGTCCCAGCGCCCGGCGGCGCGCAGGGCGCTGGCCACCGTGCCGGGCACGGGCGCTGGCAACCAGGCTGCGGTGGGATCCAGTGCGGCGGGGCTATCGGCTGCGCCGGCGGGCGTTTGCACCCAAACCCACTCGCCGCCGAGCGCGGCGCTGCCGATGGCAACGCCAGGGCGGCTGCCGCGCGATGCCTGCAGACCGGACGCCGAAGTGCCCGT
Source organism: Cupriavidus sp. CP313 (assembly GCF_054072015.1). Classification (NCBI taxonomy): domain Bacteria; kingdom Pseudomonadati; phylum Pseudomonadota; class Betaproteobacteria; order Burkholderiales; family Burkholderiaceae; genus Cupriavidus; species Cupriavidus sp. CP313. The sequence continues at coordinate 17,288 of NZ_JBSVZB010000013.1, forward strand.
GTCCGCGTTAATTTGCGCCTTCATGGACTGCCTTCCCTGAGAAAACCTGACAGGACCCGAACGCCAGCACGGCGAAGCACGCGTGACTCCCGGGACGGCCGCCAGGGCGCGATGCCGGGCAAGGCGCCGGCCGCATCCGCCGGCACGGCACCTCATGGGCCGAACGGATGCGGCACGTAGCGTCGTCCTGTCGCGCCCGTACTAGCGCCATGCTAGATGCCTCCGAGCACGTCACGCACCCGCTGGGGCCAGTTCGCCAGTTTGAAGCCGTGGTGGCGCAGCAGGGCCAGTGTCAGGCGCTCGATGCCAAAGCCCACGCAGCCGGTGTGCGCCGGCGCGCCATCCGCGGTACGCAACGGCCATGCGTGCGCGAAATGGTCCATGTGGTAGTTGAAACTCATGCAAGCCGTGGGCGGCGCGCCATCATTGATCGGCACCAGCAACTCGAACTTCAGCTTGAGCTCGCGCTGGCTGTCGGCCACGATCTTCCCACCACGGCCAAAGAACGGATCGTTCGCCACGTCAACCTCATGCGGCAAGCCAAGCAGGCTGGCCAGTTGCGTGCCACGTTCCATCCATCGCTGACGGAATTCTACGATCTGCTCGGCCATGCCGAGCCGGACATATTCGCGCATGCGGAACATCTGCATGCGTGCAGGGTCAATCGATGGCTCATGGCGGAAGCAATACGTGAACACGTCAACCACCAGCCCGTCCCGAGGCATCGGACCGCGGCCGGCCACTACCGGGTAGACGGGATAGCACGCCGCAGGCGCCAGCACCACATCCGTGGGCTGCTGCTGATCGGCCCATTCCTCGCCGTGCTCCAGGCGCGCCAGGATACGCTGATGCTCTCGGTCACCGCCACAGAAGCAATGCACCGTCCCTGCCAGTTGGGGAAAGCTCTTGAGATACTCACTCGCTTCGAAGTCCTTGCGCGGCATGGCAGGAGGAAATCGCATCACCTCCGCGTGCTGGTCGGCGCCCAGTTTGCTGATGGCGTAGTTCAAGCCGTCGGCAATGCTCTCGAACAGTCCGCTACGGCCATAAATGCCGGCGACCGTGGTGGGATAGAGCACCCGGGCGTCAATCAGCGCCTGCCGGTAAGCCCGGCGGCCCGTGTCAGGATCCTGCGCCGGCGTGGCCACGGCATGATGGTCACCCGGGGCAACGGATGCGTCGTCGCCTGGCACGTAAGCGTTGCTGGTATCGTCCATGGACGGCTCCTCAGGCAGACCGGTCCGCCAGTAGCAGATGGGCGGTATTGGTCAGAATGCGATCGTTGTTGATCATCAGGGGGGCGGACCACAGATCCCGCAGGTGGCGTCCCAGGCTGAACGGCGTGCCATGCTTGTAGCCCGCCATGCCGCAGACCAGCATCGCGATTTGCACCGCTTCGAGCGCCAGCGCCGACACGCTGGTCTTGAGCCCGTTCATTTCCGCCGCCAGGTTGAAAATTGCCGACACACTCTGGCTTGCATGACGCTGGCGTTGGTGAGCCAACGCCAGTTCCAGCCGACCCTCCAGCATCTGGATAATGGCAACCGCTTCGGCCACGCGCGTAGCCGAGGGCGGAAGCGTGCCAGGCCGGGCGCGCGCCTGGCCCTGGAACAGCACCTTGGCGCGCTGAACCGCGTCCGCGGCGATGCCAGTCCACAGGGCAGACCACAAGATGTGCGACACGGGGGTCATGGTGACGTCGGCAATCTCGCCGAACGGCACGGGCAGGATCTGATCGGTATGCCCGCGGGCTTCCAGCCGGAATCCATTGCTGCAGGTGCCGCGCATGCCCAGGGTATCCCATGTGGAGAGACTTTCCAGTACGTAGTCTGGCTTGAGCACGCTTACCATGACCTGGTCCGATGGCGAGGCATCGGGATGGCGGCGTGCCGTGACGAGGATACCGTCCGCATGAGCGCCATAGGAAATGGTCGGCGCCATCTTGAGCAAGTGCAGGTTGCCGCCGTCGGCGTTGACCGCGCAGCCGCTGCTGCGCAGGGCACCGCCAATCGCCTCTTCGGAGGTGGCCGAAGCCAGCAGCAATTGTTCGCTGGCCAGGCGCTGCAATAGCTGCGCGTGCCATGCGCTGGTGCTCGCATGATTGACCAGGCATGCCACCTGTATCTGGTGCATGGCGTAGATCATTCCCGTCGAGGCACAGGCACCGCCCAGCACGCGGCAGACCGCTGCGATCGTTTCCAGCGACGCGCCATCACCGCCACAGGCTGCCGGCACCATGGCGCCCAGCAACCTCTGCTCACGCAATATTGCAAATGCCTGGTGCGGAAAACACGCATCTGCGTCGACCTGGTCGGCATGCCTGCCTGCTTCTGCCGCGGCCAGGCGCGCCCCGGCCAGCAAGTGGGCGGCGTCAGCAGTCTCTGCGCGCGGACAGGCCTGCTCGACGCTGGCGAGGACCGGGCTCATGCCGCCTCCTGCTCTTGTTTGATCTGCTCGGTCGCCGCAGCCAGTGCGCTGATGCTGCGGAACAACTGGCGGGTCAGCATGCGGTCAGGTATCTCGATGCCGAAGGTATTCTCGATCGCGAGCATGACCTGCACCGTTGCCAGTGATGACAGTCCCGCTTCGTACAGATCGGCCTGGTCGTCCAGCGATTCAACTGGTACGTCAAGTCGGGCAACTTCCAAAAGTATGGTGCGTATCGCTGCTCGCATGCTGGGCTCCAGGTTGAGGTACAACGCCTTGGTGACCTATTGAGCCCGAACGTCGCACGCGCATCAGTGCGTTTTCACACCAATGCGCGTGCTCAGGAACGTCCGCCAAACGCTCGCAGAAACGGGTACACCCACACAAATGGCGGTGCGGTTTCTGGCGTGCTTTGGCATGCGTCAGTCTTTCCCTACCCGATCGGCTTGCCCGGCCAATGCGGGAGGCTTCGCTACCGCTCGGGGCAACGGCATCCCCAGATAAGGATTGATGGTATTGAAATCCGCCCGGTTGCTACGCCGTGGCATGACGCCATTGAGGATGCCCCCGGCGAGCCGCGCATTGGCATGCGCCAGCCGCTTGAGCGTTTCATCGACCTGCGCCGTAGCCGTGACATCCGCCCGCACCACCACCAGCGTGGATCCCGCCAGGTTGGCCACCAGCGTGGCATCGGCCACCGCCATCACCGGCGGCGTATCGACCAGCACCAGGTCAAACCGCCCCGCGCACAGCCGCAGCATTTCCGCCAGCGCCGGCAGCATCAGCAACTCGGACGGATTGGCCGGCACCGCGCCGCGGTTGAGCAGGAACAGGCCGTTGACCACGCTCGGCTTGACCGCGTCGGCGATCGCGCTGCGGCCCGCAAGCACTTCTGCCAGCCCGGGCTCGGCAGGCAGGTCGAACCAGTCCGCCACGCGGCCGCGGCGCAGGTCTGCGTCGACAAGCAGCACGCGCTGGCCGGCTTCGGCGAACAGCACCGCCAGGTTGACCGCGGCGAAGGTCTTGCCGGCGGCGGCGGCGGGGCTGGTCACCGCGACCACGCAGTTGGGCGCATCGCGCAACGCGAAATGCAGCGCCGCCCGCAGCGTGCGCAGGCCTTCCACGGCGAGCGAATGCGGGGCGCGCCGCGCCAGCAGGAACTGGTCGTGCAGGCCCTGGCGCATCAGCCGTTCGGCGCGCGCGCGCTCATCTTCGGGGGCGGCGGCCGTGGCGGCGTCGATCACGCTGGTGACAGACTCGGGCCAGCCCAGGCGCACATTGGGCGGCAGCACAAAACCGGAGGCGATGCCCAGGCGGCGCTTGGCGTCGACCAGCCGTTCCAGCTCGGTCTGCTCGTTGCTGAAGGCGATATCGCCCAGCATGGCCATGCCCAGGCGCTCTTCCGCATCGGCGGCGCTGGCTACCGACGGGCGCATGCGCTGGCGCAGGTTGACCGCGGCCACGCCCAGGCACAGGCCGAGCAAGGCGCCGGCGGAGGCGAACGGCCACGCGCCGAGACCGACCGGTGTGACCGGCGCGATTGCGGCATCGACCACGCGCATCTGGCTGGAGCTGTCGGACAGCATCAGCGACAGCTGCTCGACCTTGCTGCGCAAGGACATGTACATGTCTTCGGCCACCTTGACGTCACGCGTGAGCGCCACCGATTCGCGCTCGGAGGCCGACAAGGTCTGCATGCGCGCGTCGATCTCCGCGCGCTCGCGAGTCATCTGCTGGATCTGGCTGTCGAGGGTGCGGACCTCGTTGGCCTCGGGCGTGAAGCGCTGCAGCAGCCGCGTGCGCTCAAGCTTGAGCGCTGCGATCTGGCGCTGGTACTCCATGCTGTTGCTCAGGAACGACTGCGCGTCGCGGCTGGGCTGCAGCGAACCCGTGCGCGCGCGGTAGCGCGTGAGCGCCTCTTCAGCGCGCGTGAGCTCGCTCTGCACGCGCGGCAGCTCGCCCGACAGGAACGCGAGCGTGCCGGCCGCGTCCTGGCGCCGCTTGTCGGTCTGGCCGTCGATATAGGCGCGCGTGACCCCGTTGACGAGTTGGGCGGCAAGCTGGCGGTCCGGGTATTGCCAGCTCACGCGTACGGTGCCGCCCGGCGCGGTCAGGGGGTCGGCCGCGCCGCCCAGGCTCGCCGGGGTTTCGGTGCGTTCGCTTTCCACCGTGAGCCCGCGGCGCACGGACTCGGCGGTGCGGGCCAGGTCGTGCCGCGTGAGCTGGAAGCGCGTACCGGGCGCGGCCTCGATCTTGTCCACGCGCAGCACAATGCCGTTGGCCATCGCGGTCTCGCCGGCCTGCCCTTCGAGCAGCACGGTGTCCTGCTGCATCAGGCGGTAGCGGCCGTCGCGGCGCACCTCGAAGGTGAGTGGCTGGTCTACCAGCGCCTCGGGCACGGTCATGCTGGCGATCACCAGGCGCTCGCCCCCCCAGGCATAGCCCAGGCTGGCGGGCCAGGTGCCGCGCGGCTGGCCGGGTGTGGAAAAGCGCTGGACCAGCGCGCCCACCAGCGGCGCACGCAGCGGCTGCACGGTGATATCGAGCCGCAGCCGTTCCACCACCGGACCGACCACAGCGCGGCTCTTGAGCAGGCCCGCGTCGAAGGCCGCCGGGCCCTGCGTCTGGGTGACGCTGCGCATGCCGCTATCGCGCCCCTCTACCTGCACCAGCGCCTGCGCGCGATACTGCAGCGGCGCGGACAGCGCCACCAGCAAGCCTGCGGCCGCACCGGCCACGCCAGCCGCGGCGATCCAGCCGAGGTGGTCCATCAGCGCGCGCGCCTGCGTGACGCCCGGCTGGGCATCACGGCGCGGGGTGGCGCTCTCTGCCGGGCCACCGGCATATGACAGTCTGCTCACGAGTACAGCTCCTCAAATGGGACCGGCGCGGCGTATACACGCCGCGCTTCGCAGGCCACGCGCGCCGGAGCGTGCCGCTCAGGCGCCGGCCAGCGCGGGCAGCAGGCGGTCATACTCGCGCTTGACAAGCTTGTAGCACTCGCACGAATGCTTCTCCAGCCCGCAGCGGTCGAGCACGGTGATATGACCGCGGCTGTGGTGGATCAGGCCCAGGTCTTCCAGCTTGCCGGCCGCTTCGGTCACGCCTTCGCGGCGCACGCCGAGCATGTTGGCGATGACCTGCTGGGTGATCACCAGTTCGTTGGAGCTGAGCCGGTCGATGGCAAGCAGCAGCCAGCGGCACAGCTGCTTGTTCAGGGAGTGGTGGCGGTTGCAGGCCGCGGTTTGTGCGATCTGCGTGAGCATGGCCTGCACGTACAGCAGCGTCACGCGCTGCAGCGTGGGCAGGCGCGGCAGCTCGCCGCGCAGCAGGCGCGCGGGAATGCGGTAGGCCATTCCGGGGCTGCGCACTTCCACGCGGCTGGGCATGGTGTCGCCGCCGGTGACCACGGGGATGCCGACCAGCCCTTCGTTGCCGACCGCGGCGATCTCGACCGTCGCGCCGTCCTCCAGCAGCGACAGCAGCGACACCACCGCGGTGGTCGGAAAATAGACGTGGACGATGCGCTGGCCGGAATCAGTCAGGAGTTCGCCGGCGCGCAGACGGACCAGCTCGAAGTGCTGCGCCAGCGCCTCCCACTCGCCGCGCGGCAGCGCGCTGAGCAGGTGATTGACATGCAGATCCGATCGATGCGTAATCATTTTCGTACCCCCTGTCCATCCCGTATCCGTGAACAACGCTCTGCCGGCCTGGCTCGGCACCACTGCTGTCCGAGAACCGGCTGGCCACGCCACCGACCCAGGTGCGGCGCTCTTTGCAAGCCAGTGCCTCTATTTAGCGTCATGGCAGCGCGCTCCGACAGTAGGCGAACGGCTGGGAAACGGTCATCCATCGGGAGGTTGGACGGAAAGGCGAGAGTGAAGCGGGCGCTGGCAAACGCGCCATGCGCCGCGGCGGCTGCGATGTCTGCCGCCGCCGCACGAGGCGAGGCAGCACGGCGGCTGGAAGCGGTTCCGGACTAATCAGCCACGGCACGCACGCAAGGCTGGATACATGACATGCCCTCCGCTGTCGGCATGAGATCCGGGCTATCGTGCAAAAGGCGGATGCACCGGGTTGCCCCCGGCGCCGGATCAGAACGGTTCTGTGCCACGCGCCAGAGGCAGCACACAGGCCACGGGTTGCCCGCTGCAGGCACGGTCTGCCGGCTCATGGCGTGAACTCGCCGAAATGCGCGGCCAGCAACGGCACGCTGGCCAGGTATGAGGCTTCGAGCTGGTCCAGGCAGTCTTCGCAACGGTCCGGCTTGCGGCTGATGACCGCGCGCATCAGGCGGAACTGCATCACCATCGCCTCCGAGGCCATGGTGTAGCAGGCTTGCGCCGCCTTCTCAGGCACCTCCTGCCCGTGCAGCACCAGCCAGCGCAGATAGCGCGCCAGCAGCTCGAAATTGGCGCCGAGCTGGCGCAGCACGCCCGACGCGTAGTGGTGAAAGCCCGGTTCGCCGCGCGCCATCAGCCGCTCGAGATGCTGGGGAAACACCGCGCGAAACAGGGTGACGGGGTTCTCGCGCGGACGGTTGCCCAGGTGAAAGCGCAGCAACGCCAGCGAGGCCTCGAGCAGCGTCTCGGCAGCGTGCGGGTGCCCGTTGCGGCGGACCACGTCGGCATGCATGAAGGGCAGCGCCTCGGCACTGCGCACGCCCGGTGCCAGGCGAATGATGGCGGTGTAGTCCTCGCCGGTCGCGGTGTGGTAGCCGTCGGAGTGGTAGTAGCCGACCGCGCCGGCCTCGGGGATCAACACATCGATGGCAATGCAGGTGGGCGTGCAATGGCGCAGGTAGCCGGCGCCGCGGGGTGGCGGCAGCTGGCTGCTGTCCAGCTCCATCACGACGATATGGCCGCGCGAGGTCTGTGCCGCCACGTGCGACTCAAGCGAGTCGTAGAACGCCAGCGCGTGCACGGTGAGGCCGTACAGCCGCTCCAGGTCGGCATCCGGAAAGCGGCACTGCGTGAAGTGGTCGGCCTCGAAGTCCTGCCGCACCGCGCAGGCCAGTGCCGCGACCGGCGGCAGGTCCAGCCCGTGCAGCAGTTCGATCCAAAGGTCGATATGGCAGTTGACGTGCGACCACACCGGATTGCCGCCGCGCAACCCCGGTCCGCCCCGTCCACGCATCCTGGTGTCGCCGTGCACTAGTGACCTCCGCGCCTGCCATGCCGTTTCATGAGCGGATACGGACGGCCCATGCCGGGCCCGCGCGCGTGCCTGACGTGCGATACGGCAGGCCAAGCGCTGACACCAGTCATTTTTCCGTCTCCCCCTGAACCCGAGCCAGATACTTGCTGCCATTGGCCGTAATGGCGATCTTGGCGCGCGCGGTTCAGGCCAGTCTGTTGGACGGCGCACAAACACGCGGACGGTTCAGGGGCACTCAGCCGCAAATATGCGCGCATGGTGCTTCTGGTTGATGGAGGAGGGCGAGCCGATTGGTTATCGTCAAGGAGACGTGTGGGCGGGCAGTATGGCCCGCACGCCTTCAAAGCCCGCATGGTCCCCCGGTCGGCGGGCTTCTTTTTTGCCTCGCCGGCAAGCTGCGCGATCACGAAGGGAATGACAAAGGCACAGTGGCACCCGGCGAGGCCGCCGGGTGCCACTGTGCATGATTCTCGCTGGATGCCTGCAGGTTCAGGCTACGAGTGGCGGCGGCACGCGATGCCGATGCTGAGCAATGATCAGCGCCCTCAGGCTTTCCACACGCAGCCGCGCTTCGCGCTCGCCGGCCGCGCGGGCCGCGTCGGCGGCGGCCAGCTCACAGTCAAACTGACGCCCGTGCAGTTCACCGCGGTAGAGCAGCGGCTCATCGCTGCCTTCGTTGGTACCTGCGTTGCATCCTTCGTCATGGCTGATTGCCAGCCTGATCTCGAAGCAGCACGCCCACTTGCCTCTGCCTTCGCGCACAGCAAAGCCGCGAACGACGAGGAATTCCAGTCCGGCCTCCATATGACCCCCTTACTTCTCCGGGGCGGCCTGCCTGCAAACTGGGCTGGCTTCTGCCTCCGGGCGAATCAAGCATAGGTGATCGGGTGCGATGCGCACTCCTCCGGTGGATGTAGGACTGCTCGCTCAAAGGAGGGAGGCGGTCGTCCCGTTGGCCCCGGTCAGTGACAGCGCCATGCGCGGAAAGCATTGGCCGCCGGCCCAGACCAGCGCGGTGGCTGCGCAGACCAGTTCGAGCGGTGCCGGCAGCGCGAGACACCCGCTGGCACCGAGCAGCGCGGCATGCAGCATCAGCGAGGCATCGAGGCGATCGGACAGCACCAGCCAGCGCCGTGGCGCCAGGCGTGCCTGCAGCTGGTCCAGCAACGTACGCGGGTCGCCCTCGAGCGCGCTGCAATCGATCAGCGCAATATCGGCCGGGTCCGGCGATGGCTCCGATGACGAAGCCTGCGTCGATGCGCACGCTGTTTCATGCAGCCACTGCGGCGTGCGCCATGTGATCGGCTGCGGCACGTCCAGTGCGTTCAGGCGACGCGCCAGGACACGGCACATCATTTCATTGCTGGCGATGAGGTAGGTCGGCATTGACTCAGTCTGGCAGCGTGCCCGGGCCGCAGATGTGCTTGCCGCCCGGTCGGGATCCGGGCCGCGGCGCGGCCCGCCTTGCAGGGCATCAGGGCAGCGCCGGCCGCCGCCGGCAAAAGTGTCTGCAGATGCCTTTCATCACAAGGTAGCAAGCCGCCGCCGCCATTGCCTCATGCTTTTGGCCGAGAGCCGCACGCCAGAAGGATGAGGCGCGGCCGGCCGGTGGCGCCCTGGCGCCACGCGCTCATCCGCGCCTGCCGCCCCTGGAACCCGCGCCGCCACCAGTCACGCAGCCTGGCAGGTGTGGTCAGGCGCCGGCACGCGGGTCACCGGATTGGCGGGCGTGGCGGGCCCGGCCCAGTTGAGCGTGGCACCCTTCTGCAGGGCAACGTAGACGGCTTCGCCCTTGTTGCGCACGTGCAGGCGCTGGTACAGCGTGCAGGCATGCGTCTTCGCGGTGGCCACCGAGATATTCAGCATGCGGCTGACCGTCTTGATGGGATAGCCCCGCGCCAGCAGCGCAAGCACTTCGTACTGGCGCTCGGTGATGTTCAGCAGGTGCGCGCCGGCCGACGGGGTTTCGTGGTACGTCGCGTGCGCCTGGAAATGGCGCTGGGGCGCGGGCACCGCGTGGTCGAGCACGGCCTCGCCGATACCTGCGCGCAGCGCCACAACCCGGGCCTCGCCCTGCCCTGCGCTGCTTGCCACCGGGGCATGGCCGGCTTCGAGTTCCGGTTGCCAGGCGTGGCTGCCCTGGGCACGCGCCGGGAAACACTCGCCGCCGGCCAGCACCAGTCGCACCGCCGCATCGAGCGCATCCGCGCTGCAACTCTTGGCCACGCAACCGCGCACCGGGTCAGGCAAGCCCGCACCCGGCAGCGATGGCGCCGCTTGATCGCTGAGGACTAGCACGCGCTGCGGGCGTAGCCGCTGGCACAGTTCGTCCAGCATGGCCCAGCCGCCGGCGTAGTCGGCAGGCAGACCATAGATCAGCAGGTCGGCATCGTACAGCCACAAATCCGAATCGACTGGGGCGAGGGGATCAATATCGATCAGGTCACCAGGAATATGTGCTTGGGCCAGCAGATGGCGCAGACCCAGGCGCAGGAGGGGGTGAGGCTCGATCAAGAGGATGGTGGCCATGGCCGCTCTCTTATTATTGCGGCAAGTACGGACCCTGCGACAATCCGCGCTTGCTTGTCGGAAATGCTCCGCTATCTTGCGGTTGCAGTTCCATACGATCCGCCATCGCTCCAGACCGCCTTGCAGCCTTCCCGTCTGGCTGCAGGTCCGTCCTTCCCGTGGAGATACCGGATCGCCCCGTTTTGCGTGTTAAGACGCTTATGTGAAACAGTCTTAGATACGACTGAAGTCTGATCTAAGTATTTATAACTCCTGACCTGCAGCATATGAAACGCGTAGGGCGAATGCAAGGTGATGGTGCGCTGCGACGGGTTTTCCCCGAGCACCGCCTGACGCCAGCATACGGATCGCATAAGGCCAGCGGGGATGACTTTTCAGTGAAAACACGCATAAAATTATCGGCATTGCGTTTTGCTATGCATTTCGGGCCGGATGAATTCTCGCTCACTTCAAGTGCCTTATAAATCAAGAAGTTAGCCATTCAGCGCATACGTGCCCATGATTCCTGGAATGATGACGGTCAGCCTCACCCGCAGCGAGTTTGCGGCGGTGCGCGCCTATGTCCAGGGCATGCCGGCGGCCATGGTGGTGCCCCGCTACCTGACAGACGAAACCGATGACGACGAAGCCGGGGCCGAGTCTTCACTGCGCATCCTGCTTGCCCTGCGCGACCGGATGGTCCAGCTCGCGCACCTGCACGGTCGGGCAGACCTGGCCGAACTGCTGCTGGCCGGCCCCGGCCGCTCCAACCGCGGCATGGACCGCCGGGTGGACGCGCTGGCCGAACTGGAGCGGCTGGGTACGGCGGCGCCGCGCCCCCAGCATGGCGTGGAGTTGTGGTTTGCACCAGCCTTGGCGCGGCGCTTGCGCAAGGCTGATATTGTGACTCTTAATACTCTTTTTGGGCTTGCGAACCAGCGCGGCAGCGCCTGGTGGCGGTCCGTCCCGCGCATTGGCGCGCTGGCCGGCGCGGCCGTCAACCGCTGGCTCAGCGAGAACCGTGCTGCCTTCCGGGACCCGGACGGCAAGCCGCTGCTGGGCGCGCATGTCGGCAACCGCACTTTGCTCGAGCAAGGCAGGCTGGGGCCAGAGATGCGCCAGCCGTTGCCGCTGGAACGGATGACCGCGTCGCCCGCGTTGGATCCTGACGCAAGCTGCCCGTACAGCCAGGGCCTCGACGTGGTCCAGGCCTGGCTGCGCGATGCCGCCGGCGACAGCGGCAGCACGTTTTCGGCCTACCGCAAGGAGGCGGAGCGCTTGCTGCTCTGGGCAGCGCTGGAGCGGCGCAAGGGCCTGTCCCGGCTCGATCTGGACGACCGCCGGGCCTACCTGGGCTTCCTGGCGCAGCCCGAACCTGCCAGCCGCTGGTGCGGACCGCGGGCACCGCGCCACCTGGCCGCATGGCGTCCGTTCACCGGCCCGCTCAGTCCGGCAAGCGTGCGGCACAGCATGCGGGTGCTGGCCGCCCTCTTCCGCTGGATGCATGCCAACGGGTACCCCCGCGCAGCGCTCTGGCCGGCGCAGGTCCCGGACGGCACCGAAGCATCGGCGGCAACTGCGGCGGCGCGGCCGGACGCCTCGCCGGTTCCCGGGGCCAGCCTGGCCCCCTTCCTGTCATGGCTGGAACGCCGGGGCGGCGACGGCGATGGCCAGCGCTACCGGACGGCCCATGCGGCAATCCTGCTGTTGCGGGAACACCGGCTCAGCCTGGACCGGCTGACCTCGGTCACGCGGAGTTCACTGGCCCCGATGCAGCAGCCTGCGCGGAGTCCGGAAGACGATATGGGAAATGCTGCGCCAGACAGAACGCCTGGCTTTGGCCTGGCCACGCAGCACGCGCTGGCCCGGCATTGGCGTGACCGCAATCTCCAGTGGGATGGCGCGGGCACCGAAGACGCCTCGCTGATCGGCCCACCCGCCGCGCCGCCGACCCGGCGCGCGCAGCGTAAGCTGGCGGCATTGCCCCAGGCCGGCTACTCGGTGCGCGGCCTGCACGCCCTGCTGTCCAGCATGCTTGAGCGCTACCGCAAGACCTGTGATCCGGAGTTTGGCGCGCGGTCGCCGCGCGACCTGCTGGCCTGAGCACGGCGCCGGCAGTGCTGCCGCAGCGCCATGGCTTGCCTGCTCGGCTCAGAGCAGCGTCTTGTCCAGCCCGAAGCGGGCCTTCAGGGCCTCGACCAGCGCCTCGCGGGCACTGCGGTCGCTCAGCTGCACGTCCAGCATCACGCGTCCCGAGTCCCATTCCTTGATGGTGCCCAGCAACTGGCCGCTGTCGGTCCGGATCTTGTATTGCCGGCTGATTTCCTTGACCTTGCGCGCCTTGCCTTCCTGCGCGTGCTTGCGGATGGCTTCAACCTCGCGGCTCGACAGGCCGTCATTGATGATGCGCGCCGCCAGTTCGCGCGTGCGCTCCTCGCCCGCCAGCTTGCAGTACAGCGTCAGTTCATAGCCCGCGGCGATGCCGATCGCGCTCGGGCGCTCGCGCATCACGCCCAGCACGGACTCGGGCAGGCGCAGCAGCGCCAGCGTCTTGTTCACGGTGCCGGCCGACATGCCGGTCAGCTCGCAGATTTCCTCTTCCTTCTGGACCTTGCCTTCGTCCAGCAGCTGGCGCCAGGCGATCGCATTGTCCAGCGCCGACTGGTCCGAGCGTTGCTCGTTGAGCATGAACGACAGCCGGTAGAAATCCAGGTCGCTCAGGTCGTTTTCGACAAAACATTCCATCTCGAGCTTCCCGGCGGACGCCAGGGCTCGCTTGCGGTAATGACCGTCGATCAGGATGTAATGGCCGGGGCGCGCCGGGTCGGGCGCGGCCAGGCCGGGCGTCTTCTGGCCGTGCGTGGCGATGGATGCCGCCCGCTCCTGCACCACGGCCGGATCGTAGAGGCGCCGCGCGTTGAGGGGATTGTCGTGCAGTTGCGCCAGCGGGATCCTGATCAGCTGCCGGCCCGCGGCGGCTTCGCCAAGACTTTCAGCGCTGAAAACGGGCGTGCCATCGGCTCCCCTGCCCTGCAGCAAGCCGTTCGGATGCTGCGAAATGGCCGCTTCCGCGCGTGCGAAGCGGTCCAGCGTTTCGTTGCGGTTCTTTTCGGCCGCCATGCCGGCCAGCATGCCAGCCTTGAGGCTCTTCAGTTTGGTAGCCATGCCTAGTGCTCAATCAAAGACAGTATTTCGTCGACCATCATGTCGACCTCCTGCACCGCCTCGCGCGCGCCGACAACGCCGTGCACGGTGCAGCCGATCGCCTGGCATTCCCGGAATGCCGAGCGCGACCCAATCATCGAATTCAACAGCGGTACGTCGCCGTCGTCGCCAAGGATTTCAATGGCCTGGCGCGCGATCGAGACGCGGCGCTGGACCATATTGGCCATCACGCGGATCAGCAAGGATTCATTCTGGACCTGGGCGTGTTGCGCCAGCGTCTTGGCCGCTACCGCCGCCCACAGATCCGGCGGCGAAGGCACCACCGGAATAATGGCAAGGTCGGAAATCAGCAGCGCGCTCGAGGGCGCTGCCGAGTGCACCGCCGGCGGGCAATCCACGACGATGTAGTCATAATCCTGGACGAACTTGCGGACCTCGCGGTGCATGGCGCCGCCCGAGGGCGCCAGGCCGATCACGGAAGCCGGGAAAGGCCGCTCGTCGCTGGCCTGCGCCGCCCAGCGGGTGGCGGTGCCTTGCTCGTCCATGTCGACCAGCATCGAGCGCGCGCCGCGCAGGCCCAGCGTGCCAGCAAGGTGCATGCTGACCGTGGTCTTGCCGCAACCGCCTTTCTGGTTAAAGACTGTGATGATTTTGGCTGGCACTGCGACCTCTCTTTCAGCGCTGAAAGCGCGGTTGATTCTTAAGGCGCAACTGTAGCCAAAACCAAGTGATGCTTCAACCGTTTTTCAAACTTACAAAATATATGTTATCGCCGCAGGGGCACAGGCCGCCATTTGGCAGCCGGAAACGGGCCGGACCGTAAAATTGCTTGAAAAGCAGGCCGGAATGTGCCTAAAGTATCTGTAGTGCGCATTACGCCGCACATGACACCGCAATCCAAAGTGGTTATGATGCGCGCTACAGTCGAGTCAAGTCGTGTCAACCTCGTCGGCTTCCGTTCGGTATCTACGAGAACTCAACGTGCTTGAACGGTTGTTTGCGTTGTGTACAAGAACTTGCTTCGAAAAGGAAATTCCTATGGCAACCGGTACGGTCAAGTGGTTCAACGAGACCAAGGGCTTTGGCTTCATTACCCCGGACGACGGCGGTGCAGACCTGTTCGCGCACTTCTCGGAAATCCAGGGCTCGGGCTTCAAGACCCTGAAGGATGGGCAGCGCGTGACGTTTGAAGTCAAGCAAGGCCCGAAGGGCCTGCAGGCTTCGGCGATCAAGCCGGCCTGACCAGCCTCGGCTGACCCCGCCCGCTGCGGATCCGTCCGCGGCGGGCAAACAAAAAAGGCAAGCGTTCAACGCTTGCCTTTTTTGCATTCAGGGGCCGGGCATGGTGTCCGCCTTCCGCTGCGGCACGCCCGGCCCGCTGCTGCCGTCCCGAGAGCGCGTGCAACGGCGTGCGCGGCTTTCCCGGCCGGAAGCCGGGAGATCAGCCCAGCTTGCGCACGCTGGTCCGGGAGGGCTGCAGGATCAGCGCCTTGGACGAATCCGCATCGACCTTGGCACCGGGGTACACCACCAGCACATCCTTCAGGGCCTTGCGGAACAGCGCGCGGAACTTGCGCTCGCTTTCGGTCTCGGTGCCGAACTGCATCTGCAGCGCTTCCCACGGGATTTCCGTGCGGCGCTGGATCGTAAAGAAGCGGTAGGTCAGCCACGAATACACGTCCAGTGCGAACGGCGACTGTTTCAGCGCCTTCAGCGCGCGCATGTCCACCGGCACCGGGCGGTTGACCAGTTCGTTGAAGAACGGCTCGGACAGCACCACGAAGCTCTCGAACATGGACCCCTGGCCGGGCTGCATGGGGTCCCACCAGGTCGACAGCTGGTCGGCCAGCAGGTAGCCCACCCGGTCGATCGACAGCGGCTCGTGGTTCGGGTTCTGGTTCTGGCTCGGCGTTGACTTGTTCTGCACGATGGCGATGGTCGCCGAGAACAGGCGGATCATCTGCTGGCGTACCAGCGTCATGGTGCCGCGCTTGCCGCCGGTGGCCATCGGAATGCCGAGGTTGTACATGAACTCGGACAGCGAATTGCCCAGCGAAATGCGCCGGTCCTCTACCGTGCCGGTGAATTCGCCGCGCTTTTTCTTCGCCATGATCTCCTTGCCGATCCAGGCCAGCATCAGCCGCGGATAGGAGCCATAGGGGTAGCCCAGCGAGACGGTCTCGGACACCAGCTTCTGGCGGCCGTTGGCGGCACGCTCGGAGCGTTGCTGCGTGAAGTAGCCAGGCTGGATCATCAGCGAGATATTGCCGCTGGTGCGGGTCCATACCGGCGGCGCGCCCTTGGGCGCGCGGTAGGGCAGCGTCACCTGGACGCTGGCGCGGCTCAGGAAACCGACTTCCCCGCTGTGCCAGGCGTCTTCACGCTCCATGGCCTGCGCTTCGTCGAACAGACGCTGGAATTTCTCGGACGGAACCAGGTTGTTCTCGTTGCCGGGAACAATGATGCGGGAGGGCTCGGCGTCCAGGTCGAGGATGCGTCGATCCCCCGTGGTGGCCGGGGAGCGTTTGATGGGCATATTGGCGTGCTTCGGATTACCCGCCTTTGTACGCGAAGCCGCAAAGGTTGTCACGCAGAAACAGGTACGCAAAGTCTTTGCCTTGCCCGCCCTGTTTTTTGCCAGCCGGGGATCTCAAGACTGGTCGCATGGTGGCGGACGGTGGGCAACCCGCCAGGGTTGTCCACGGTTCGCCAGCCATCCACTACCAGTAAACGATACCGATACGGGTTAACTACTTGTAAACCGTATACGTGAAGTTCAGCGCCTTGATTCGTAAGGGAAAAACCAACCCCACCGAACCCGATTCTGCGGGCAAACGTACCCGATTCTGCGAAGGGCCGAACCCGTATCTGCGGCAAGCCGAACCTGTATCTGCGGGTGGGGCGAACTGGTTTCTGCGGGGATAACTCGCGGGTTCCACAGCCTTTTCCACAGCGGCCACCCCGCAAACCGTACCCGTTTCTGCGAGCAAGCACCGGGTATACGCGGTTTACGAGCGCTTTGAGGCCTCGTTCCCGCAGAAAGCACCACCAGGCCCGGTTATCCACGCAGAAACTGGTTCACTTGCCGAGCTGCCGGCGGGCGTTTTGCACGCCAGGCGTACCCGATTCTGCGTTCCGAAGCCTGAAACCGTACCTGTTTCTGCGCCGGCCTGAAAAGCCGCTGTCGTGCTGCCGCAGCGTACCTGTTTCTGCGGCGTACCCATTTCTGCGTGCCGTCCCGGGAGCCTAGTACGCCGCGAAGCGTACCTGTTTCTGCGTACTCGCTGCCAGGCTTCTCCGAGTCATGCGTACCCGTTTCTGCGCAGATTTGCGGGTTGCTCTGGCGGAATTTCCACCAAGTTTCCATTCTACATGAGAGCTGTATAAAAAGCTAGCACTTACACTCAACGTATACGTGACAACCTCGCCGCGCTGCATGCCGTACCTGTTTCTGCGCCGACACACCATGGTTGCCGCGGCTCGACTTGGTGGCCATCCACCTCGCATGCCGTCGGCGTACCCGTTTCTGCGTGGCATTGCGTTGTGCACCTGCGCCCGTCGGCGTACCTGTTTCTGCGTGAGGTGCGGGCAGCCTCATGGCTTCAGGTGGCTATTGCGTTGCAACATCCGCCGTACCCGTTTCTGCGTCGTCGGTCCGGTCCGATTTTGTGGATATGTCGGCGGAATGCGGGGCAGACAACCGCTGCCATCGGCCGAATCGAATTTGAAGAAAAATTTAGGGCGTACCCGTTTCTGCGTGCCAGAAGGCGCCTGGAAAGACCACGTCAGCCGCAGGGCGTACCCGATTCTGCGTGCGCGCTGCGCAGCGCGAACCGGCGCGCCAGGCAGACCGTACCCATTTCTGCGGCGCTTACGGACCGTGACGGAACACGTGCGGCGCAGCAGGGCGTACCCGATTCTGCGTGAGGCGAGAGGCAGGGTGGTGAGCAGGATGGCGTGCCGCGCAAGGCCAGGAGTTCTGGCTGTCGGCCGCATGGGCAGGCGGGGGCAAGAGCGGGGCGCCTGGCCGTTTGCATGACCGGGGCAGGCGGGAGCAGGGCGGGGCCGGGATGTGATGAAGGTGGCGCAGGTAGCACCGCCAGTGGCGCGATCTGCGCCTGAAAACAAAAAACCCCGCCATCGGGCGGGGTTCTACGCTGTTCGGCGCGCACGGGGCGCGCCGGCAGTCAATGCTTACAGCGGGGTGATGTTCGCGGCCTGCAGGCCCTTCGGGCCATTCTTGACTTCGAACTGCACGCGCTGGTTTTCCTGCAGCGACTTGAAGCCGTCGGAGCGGATTTCCGAGAAATGGGCGAAGAGGTCGTCACCACCCGCGTCCGGCTTGATGAAGCCGAAGCCCTTGGCGTCGTTGAACCACTTGACGATACCGGTTTGCATGATTTGCTTTCCAGAAAAAGGACAAAAAACATCGCATGACGAAAACGTCATCCGATACGGGGAACTCAAGGAAAGGACACCATGGACAACCGAAGTACCAGACGGTGGCTAACGAATGAACTGTTGCCTCGTCGCTTGAATCTAGGCGGCTTTATACGGGGGATTGCCGCAAGCGTCAAGCTGGGGACGCCCCGGAACGCCCCCGTTGCGGCGCTGGCTTCAGCGGTGTGCGCTGTGGGATCATCACGCCTTTTGCATATCGCTTATTCGCCTGTGCCGTGGCGAAGCGGGGCTGACCTGCACCAGAGTACGCTTGCCGCGCAGCGGGGCGTCGCAGGATGCTTCAGGCCGAAGCCAGCCACCTGCGGCCGCGCCGTTCTTGTCGCCGCGCACACGATAACGATATCAGGAGACCAGTCATGTCGATGCCGGAACCCGCTTCCAAGCCGGGCACGTCAACCGCCAATCCGCCGCACGGCCAGCCCCAGGCCCCGCCTTCGCTGGTCGAGCGCCTGTTCAGGCTGCGCGAACACCAGACCGATGTGCGCACCGAGATCCTCGCCGGCGTCACCACGTTCCTGACGATGGCCTACATCATCTTCGTCAACCCGTCGATCCTGGGCGATGCGGGCATGCCGAAAGACGCGGTGTTCGTCGCCACCTGCCTGGCCGCGGCGATCGGCACGCTGATCATGGGTTTCTACGCGAACTACCCGATCGCGATGGCGCCGGGCATGGGCCTGAACGCGTACTTTGCGTATACGGTGGTGAAGGGCATGGGCTTTGCGTGGGAGGCGGCGCTCGGCGCGGTCTTTATCTCCGGCTGCCTGTTCCTGCTGGTGACGCTGTTCCGCGTGCGCGAGATGATCGTCAACGGCATTCCGCATTCGATCCGGGTGGCGATCACCGCGGGCATCGGCCTGTTCCTGGCGATTGTCGCGCTGAAGAACGCCGGCATCGTCACCGCCAGCCCGGCCACGCTGGTGACCATCGGCGACCTGCACCAGCCTTCGGCGGTGCTGGCGATCATCGGCTTCTTCGTGATCGTGGCACTGGACCACCTGCGGGTGAAGGGCGCGATCCTGATCGGCATCCTGCTCACCACGCTGCTGAGCTTTGCGTTTGCCGGCAATACCTTCCACGGCGTGTTCTCCGCGCCGCCGTCGCTCAGTCCGACGCTGTTCAAGCTCGATATCTCCGCCGCGCTGTCAATCGGCATCATCAACGTGGTGCTGGTGTTCTTCCTGGTGGAACTGTTCGACGCCACCGGCACGCTGATGGGCGTGGCCAACCGCGCGGGCCTGCTCAAGGCCGGGAAAATGGACCGGCTGAACAAGGCGTTGATGTCCGACAGCACCGCTATCATGGCGGGCTCGTTCCTCGGTACGTCTTCCACCACGGCGTATATCGAAAGCGCGTCCGGCGTGCAGGCGGGCGGGCGCACCGGACTGACGGCGGTGACGGTGGCCGTGCTGTTCCTCGCGGCGTTGTTCATCGCGCCGCTGGCCGGCACGGTGCCGGCCTATGCCACCGCGCCGGCGTTGCTGTATGTGTCCTGCCTGATGTTGCGCGAGCTGCTGGAGATCGACTGGAATGACGTCACCGAAGTCGTGCCCGCGGTGATGACCGCGCTTGGCATGCCGTTCACGTACTCGGTCGCCAACGGCGTTGCGTTTGGCTTTATCAGCTACGCGGCGCTCAAGCTGCTGACTGGCCGCGCACGCAGCGTGCCCGTGATGGTGTGGATCATCGCGGCGGTGTTCATCTTCAAGTTCTACTACCTGCCGGGGCATTGAGCGCGCCAGCCGGCATGGGATGAAGGAAGGGCGGCCAGGGCCGCCCTTTTTCCATGGTGCGCTGCTGTCATGATATTGCCATCGTGATGCCGGGCGGTGCCGTAGCGCCGTCCGGCATCCGTACCCGTTTCTGCGTACCGCGCAAGCGGACCCACAGGCCGGGCGTACCTGTTTCTGCGTGACAGTCCGCTACGCCCTCGCGGCATGCGGCACGGCTTGCCATGCCCGCGGCGACGGTGCTGTCATCACCCGTTCGGGGGTGTGAAAGCGTACCCGTTTCTGCGTAGCATGTATGCAGACACTGGCCGCTGGGAATGTGCCCGAAGGGGTATGGTCGCAGGCCGGCGGCCAGTGTGCGCGTGGCCTCATACCAAAGTATGAGATTGGCTGTAAGTCATCCACTCGGGGCTGGACAAAGTGCCCTAAATGCACTGAACTATAGACGTGGCAAAGAGGGGCGCGGCAAGGCGCCCCTTCTTGACTCCGGTGCATGCGGCAGGATGCCGGAGCCAACCGAGAGCGCTTGAGCGCCGTTCGCCAGTCGGGGGACATTTCGGACCAGACCGTCAACAAGGCGGCATAGCCACCATCCGGGAGCGTGCGGGAAACACGCGCGCCACGCAGACAAAAAAACTAGTTCAAAGACTGACAAGTGGTAACCGCAGACGTGTAGTGCCGGGGGATGTTGTTCAACGGGGATTATCATGACCGCAGGAGAGATCCGGCGACCCGCCATCGGGCCTGTCAGGGAGACTAATAACCGCTCCATCCGATCCATCCATCATGCCTGGGCTGCCGTGGGGGAAGCCGCAGGCGAAGTACCCAGCAAGCGGACAGTCCAAGAGGGCGCGACGGCCGACGTGGCCGCGCTGCTTGCCGAAGACAGCGAACTCAGCGACAGCGCACGCGCGGCCGTGGCCAACCTGCTGCGCCGCCATCGCCTGCTCGAGGGCGAACTGACACGCCAGCGCACGCTGCTGCAGGAATGGATCCTGAGCCAGCTGACCTACAAGACGCTCTACTACCAATACTCCGGCCAGTCCCAGCAGGCGCCGCGCCTGGAGTTGATGCATGAAAAGGAGACTGTGCGGCGGCGTATCCGCGATCAGCTCCAGGCGGGTGCGGACTATCTTGCCGCGCCCGATGAGCAACTCCGCAGTCTGTCCAGCTCGTGATACCGACGTCGCGCGCGGGTGCGTGCCCGCAGCCAGTTCAGCCCCACCGTCCGCCGCGGCCGCAGGCCGCGACGGCGGACACGGGTGCCGGAACCAAAAACAAGCCTAACGTCCGGGAGATCGTGATGGACCGACTGTGCAAGGCGTCACGCACTGCACAGATCGTGGTCGTGTCGCGTCATGAAGATTTTGGTTTTGACCCGTCTGGTACGGCCACGGGATGGGAAATCCGCCGGGTCCAGCAGATTCGCGACCTCGAACGCGTGGTGCGGGCCTGCCCGCCCATGGCAGGCGTGATCGACCTGCAGTCCGACTACAGCGATGCCGAGTTCGCGCAGCTCGAACAGGCACTGCAGTACCTGCACATTACATGGGTGGCCATCACCTCCGATGAAATGCTGGCGCAGGAGCGCGTGCGCCGGCTGATCCGCGACTACTGCGTTGACTACGTGCGCATGCCGTTCTCGATGCCGGAGCTGCTCTACACGCTCAAGCATGCGCAGGGCATGGCGTCGCTGCACGGCGTGCGCCCGCAGGAGACCGCCTCGCGCGGCACCATGATCGGCGAGTGCGCGGCCATGCGGGCGATGTTCCGCTCGCTGGCCAAGGTGGCGCACAACGAGGCACCGGTGTTCATTTCCGGCGAGTCCGGCACCGGCAAGGAACTCGCTGCACAGGCGATCCACGATGCCTCGAGCCGGCGCAAGGGACCGTTCATCGCCATCAACTGCGGTGCGATTCCCTCGCACCTGGTGCAGTCCGAGCTGTTCGGGTATGAGAAGGGCGCGTTCACCGGCGCCAACCAGCGCAAGATCGGCTGGATCGAGCAGGCGCAGGGCGGCACGCTGTTCCTGGACGAGATCGGCGACCTGCCGCTGGAAAGCCAGGTGGCGCTGCTGCGTTTCCTGCAGCAGGGCATGATCACCCGCCTGGGCGGACACCAGTCGATCCCGCTGAACCTGCGCATCATCTCGGCCACGCACGTGGACCTGGTGGCGGCACAGGCCGACGGGCGCTTCCGTTCCGACCTGTTCCACCGGCTGTGCGTGCTGACGCTGACCATCCCGGCGCTGCGCGAGCGCGGCGAGGACATCCTGCAGCTGGCCAACGCGGTGCTGACCGAGCACGGGCACGAGGCGCACCGGCGCATTCGTGGTTTCTCGGCCTGCGCAACGCAGGCAATGATGCAGTACGCGTGGCCGGGCAACGTGCGCGAACTGATCAACCGCGTGCGCCGCGCCATCGTGATGACCGACAACCGCAAGATCACCGCCGAAGACCTGCAGCTGCATGGCGGGGCGGAGCTGCCGCGCAAGACCCTCGACGCGATCCGCGAAGAGGCCGAGCGCGAGGCCATCCGCACCGTGATGGCCAGCCACGGCTTTCACGTGGTGCCGGCCGCGCGCGAACTCAATGTGTCGCGCGTGACGCTGTACCGGCTCATGCACAAGCACAACATCCGCGTGGAGAGCCAGGCGACGGCAGGCGAGTAAACGGTTGGCGGGCCTCAGCCGGCGCAGGTTGCCGGAGGCCGGGCGCAATCCCAGGCGCCGCAGGAAAGGGGAACAGGCGACGTCCGCTCGCCGGTTCCGCCTTTCCTCGTGCCCGTCGGCACGTCAGCGCACCACCGCAAGGGGCTGCCTGGCCCCGGACCCGCCGCTGGCCGCATCCATCGGCTCGGCGGCAAGGTTCATGCTGAGCTTGCCGCGCGGAAGGCGCGGCGGCCCGTTCTCGTCATGCTGGCGCCACGGCACGATCGCGCCGCGCTCCGGCTTGTCGCGCGCTTGCCGCCCTGGCGTTGGCATGGCGGCACCGGACGGTGTGTCCGGGGATAGCTGCAGTTCCCCCCAGGCCCAGCCAAAGCCGCGCACGTAGACATCATTGCTGACCGCTGCGTGGCTGTTGGCGCTGGCCGCTTCGGGGCGGTCGAACCAGGCGTAGCTTGCCGCCGTGGCGCTGGTTGAGAACACCGCCAGCACCGTGGCGGCAAGCATTCCGGCTGTCATGGTTGGTGCCTCCCTGTGGAAAAAACGGTGCCCGCCGGGGGACGGAGCACCAAATCCGCGCGGACACGCTGGCTCGCGTGCCCGCCATCATTCTGTTTGCGGCGCCAGCCTGCCGCGAATTCCTGCGTCGCCGATGCTGCCTGCGGTCACGCGCGCCGCTTGCCCGCATGGCGCCGGAAGGCAGCCCTGGCAACCCCCTGCCTTGCCGTCGCTGCGCAGCCGGCGCCTTGTGCGGCTGGCGTGACGGGCGGCGTGCGCGCACGCGGATGGGGCAACAGGGGCGACGACAACAGGTCCACCACCGACGGCGGCGGACCCGCGAGCCGGTAAGAGCGCCGGCGCGCCGTCATGCGTGATGGCGGATGACGCATGGCTGGGCTTTCTCCTGCATGCAATGGCTGGTTCAATGGACACGGGCGCATGCGCCCCTGTCCAGGCTGAGCGACAAGTGTGCCAAGGGCCGCAAAGGCTTATGCCACGCGGGTTTGCGGCGGGCGGGGCAAGCGCGGGCAGGCTCCGGGGCGCAGTGGCAGACCAATCGGTTTCGCCGCTGCAACGCGCCATGCGCGCGGCGGCGCGCGTGATGGCCGCGCTGGTGCGGCGCAGGGTGCCCGTTGCGTACGCGGGGTGCGGGATAACGCGCTGCGCCACGCCCGCAGGCGCGGTCTTGCAACGCGTTGCACGCCTGAAACCGGCGTTGCAGCGGACGCGGCCCGGCAACACCTGCGCCGGCAGCCGATTGGTCACGCAGAAACGGGTACGGCCCGGTCAGTGCCTTCAGCGCCGTCAGCGTGGCTGCCCCGATGCCGGCGCGCCTGGTGTGTCGGCGGGATTGAGCGTGGCGGGCGCGCCCGGGGTGGCGCTGGCCGCCGTGCCGGAAATGGGCTTGGGGCCCGGCTGGCTGCGTTCGCAGCCGGCGCAGCCCAGCATCCCGATGATCAGTAGCACGGCCGCTGGGCGCGTGCGGAGGTTGCAGGTCACGGTGCCTCCTTGCGCCGGCGCGCGGGCACGGGTTGCGCCGGCAGGTGTGCCTCGTCCTACTGTAGCAGGTTGCCCCCCGTGCGCCGGCTTGGGGCAGCGCGCAATGCGCAGTATGATGAACGCACGGGTCTTCGCCGCACAGACCGCGACGCGAAGGCATGCGCAACGCACACGCGATCCGCCTGGCGCATCGCGCCAGCACCAGGCCGTGACCGACAACACCGAACACCCATCCACTTCTGCCGGCAGCGCGGCGCCACAGCCCCGCCGGCACCGCCCGCACTGGTTGCCGGACCGCCATACCGGCACGCGCACCCTGCGCGTGGTCGCCGCCGCCATCAACTCCTGGTTCGCGCATCGGGCGGCCAGCAAGGGGGCGGCGCTCTCCTTCTACATGCTGTTCTCGCTGGCGCCCATCCTGGTGCTGGTGATCTCGATCGCCGGCCTGTTTTTCGGCGCCGAGGCGGCGCGCGGCGAGATTTTCTCGCAGCTTGAAGGCCTGGTGGGCGAGCAGGGCGCCGCGGCCATCCAGCAAATCCTGGCGGCCACGCACCGCGCCGGCGGCAGCGGCATGGCGGCGCTGATTGCGACGGGCATCCTGTTCGTGGGCGCCACCAGCGCCTTTGCCGAGCTCAAGAGCAGCCTGGACGACATCTGGCATGTGCCGGTGCCCGCGACCGCGGGCTGGCAGCAACTGCTGCGCACGCGCCTGCTGTCGTTCAGCCTGGTGCTGGTGCTGGCCTTCATGCTGCTGGTGTCGCTGATCGTCAATGCGGCGCTGGCCGTGGTGGAGCGCCTCTGGGGCCAGTTGTGGACGCAGTCGTGGTTCGCGCCGGTCGCCGATGTGATTTCCACCGCCTTTTCCTTTGCCGTGGTGACGGCGCTGTTCGCGGTGATCTTCAAGATGCTGCCCAACGCGCGCATTGCCTGGCGCGACGTCACCATGGGCGCGGTCATCACCGCGTTGCTGTTCTCGATCGGCAAGCGGCTGATCGGCCTGTACCTGGGCAACAGCGCCGTGGCCTCGTCGTACGGGGCCGCGGGCTCGGTGGTGGCGCTGATGCTATGGGTGTATTACTCGGCACAGATCTTCTTTTTCGGCGCGGAACTGACGCGCCAGTACGCGCTGCAGTTCGGCAGCCTGCGCGGCAAGCCGGCGGAGAAGCTGGCGGAATAACTTGCCGATCCGGGGCGCCACAAACCCGGAGCGGTGCGCAAAACCGGTAAAATAGCGCCCCATTCCCTTCGCGTGCCCGCAGAGCCCGGCCCCGCCATCGCCTGCGGGCGCTGCCGGCCCTGGCCCGGCCGCCCGCCGGGCCATCCAATATTTCCCAGTCAAACTCCGCTGCCGTGAGCTCGCTCGTTTCTGAAATTGCGCGTCGACGCACCTTTGCCATCATCTCCCACCCCGATGCGGGCAAGACCACCCTGACCGAAAAGCTGCTGTGGTTCGGCGGCGCCATCCAGGTCGCGGGCGAAGTGCGCGCGCGCAAGGCCGACCGCCACGCCACCTCGGACTGGATGGAGCTGGAAAAGCAGCGCGGCATTTCGGTGACCTCGTCGGTGATGCAGTTCCCCTACCGCCGGGGGACCGCCGATGGCAAGGCGCAGGAGAACATCGTCAACCTGCTCGACACCCCGGGCCACGAGGACTTCTCTGAAGACACCTACCGCACGCTGACCGCGGTGGACTCCGCGGTGATGGTGATCGACTCGGTCAACGGCGTGGAAGCGCAGACCATCAAGCTGCTCAACGTCTGCCGCCTGCGCGACACGCCCATCCTCACCTTCATCAACAAGCTCGACCGCGAAGGCCGTTCGCCGATCGAGCTGCTCGACGAGATCGAGGAGGTGCTGCAGATCCAGTGCGCGCCGATGACCTGGCCGATCGGCATGGGCAAGGCCTTCCGCGGCGTGTACCACCTGATCGACGACAAGGTGCAGCTGTTCGATCCGCACGGCGAGAAGGGCACGGCCGCGATCCTGGACGGGCTGGACAACCCGGAGCTGGACCGCATCCTGGGCAGCCAGGCCGAAGAGCTGCGCATCGAGATCGAGCTGGTGCGCGGTGCCTCGCACACCTTCGACAAGGATGCGTTCCTCAACGGCAAGCAGACCCCGGTCTACTTTGGTTCGGCCATCAACAACTTCGGCGTGCAGTCGCTGCTGGATGCGCTGTGCGAGCTGTCGCCGCCGCCGCTGGCGCGCAACACGGATTCGCGCGTGGTCGAACCGCAGGAGCCCAAGTTCACCGGCTTCGTCTTCAAGATCCAGGCCAATATGGACCCGCGCCACCGCGACCGCATTGCCTTCGTGCGCGTGTGCTCGGGCCGTTTCGAGCGCGGCATGAAGCTGCTGCACGTGTCCGCCGGCAAGACCGTGGCGATCAACAACGCCATCACCTTCATGGCGCAGGACCGCAACACCACAGAAGAAGCCTATGCCGGCGACATCATCGGCGTACCCAACCACGGCACCATCCGCCTGGGCGATGTCTTCACCGAGGGCGAGCCGCTCAAGTTCACCGGCATCCCGTCGTTCGCGCCGGAGTTCTTCCGCCGCGCGCGCCTGAACAACCCGCTCAAGGTCAAGCAGCTGCAGAAGGGATTGCAGCAGCTGGCCGAGGAGGGCGCCACGCAGATGTTCCGCCCGCTCGCCTCTAACGACCTGGTGCTGGGCGCGGTCGGTATCCTGCAGTTCGATGTGGTCGCGCACCGGCTCGAGCATGAGTACGGCGTCGATGCCATTTTCGAATCGCATGAATGCGCGACCGCGCGCTGGCTCAAGGGCGCGCCCGCGGAGATCGAGAAGCTGATCGCCAAGGCGGGGCATAACGTGGCGCTCGATGGCGCGGGCGACCATGTCTATCTGGCGCCGAGCATGGTGAACCTGCGCCTGACACAGGAGCGGTTCCCGGAGCTGCAGTTCCTGGAGACGCGCGAGATCGTTTAACGATCCCATCGCTGAAAATGCAAAACGGGTCGCCATGGCGACCCGTTTTGCATTCCTGAGGGGTGGGGGGCGGTGGCGCTAAACAGCGCCTCAATACGCCAGCGACGCCTGGATATAGAACGTCCGCGGCATCCCCACATACTTGCCCGCATTGTTGTCCGTCGAGCGCGTGAAATAGCGCTTGTCGAACACGTTCTTCACCCCAACCGCCACCTTCAGATTCTGCGCCGACTTGCCGAAGTCATAGCCCAGCCGCATGTTCAGCAGCGCATAACCCGGGATATCGCCCAGCGCACCGTTTGCGCTTTCCGCCGTCTGGTAGTTGGTCGACGTGCTCGGATCGCCCGGCGAATGCTGCTTCGACTGGGCAAAGCCATCGACATTGAGCGCCCAGCGGTTGCGCGCATAGCGCATGCCTACGGTGGCCACGTGGCGCGAATAGAACGGCAGGTCGCGCCCAGCGAAGTTGCCCTGGTTGTAGGTAGCTTCGGTGAAGGTGTAGGTCGCGTACGCCGACAGGCCGGCCAGCGACTTGTCGAGCGCGCCGAAGTCATAGCGCAGCGATGATTCCACGCCGCGGTGGGTGGTGGCGCCGAGGTTGGTCCACGCATCCGGCGCGCCGCCGGTGCCGCCGCGCAGTTGCAGCTCGTCGTCGAAGTCGATATTGAACAGCGTCAGCTCGCCGCCCCAGCCGTTGGCGTTGAAGTGCGTGCCGACCTCATACGTCTTGGCCTTCTCGGGCGTCAGGCCATTGGTGGTCTGCGCGATCTGGAAATACTGCAGCGGGCCGAACGAGACGCCGGCATTGGCGAACAGCTTCCACTGGTCGCTGACGTGGTACATCACCGCCAGCGACGGCAGCGGCTCGTTGGACGAGACGTCGTTGCGCGCGCCGGTGAAGTTGTCGGTCACGTACGACCGGATGAACTCGTAGCGCAGGCCCGGCGTGATGGTCCAGCTGCCGACGTTGATGGTGTCGTCGATATAGACCGCGTTGGCGGTGGTGCCGCCCGTGCGCGACTGGTACACCGGCGACGGCAGCGTGGTGGGGTCGATGGTGCCCGGGGTGTAGAACAGCGTGCGCGATGCCTTTTCGTCGCTGGCTTCGCGCAGGAAGCGGTAGCCGACGCTGACCTCGTGGCTCATGCTCTCGCCGCGGAACAGCTGCGAGTAGCGCGGCTCGATCGCGAACGTATGGTAGTTGCGCGGGGCCGCGGTCAGGCGGCGCAGGTTGGCCTGCGCGCCGGTGCCTTGCTGCTCGATATTGCTGCCGCGGAAGCTGTCGGTGTAGTACGTCAGCACCTCGAACTTGCGGTTGTTGTCGTTGTGGCTGTACTTCAGGCTGAAGTCGCTGCGGCGGCCGTCGAAATTGTCGTAGGGCCGCACCGACTGGAACGGGTCGGCCGCATACTGGGCCGAAGTCAGGCCGCCGGGCATGCCGGCCCTGCCCTCGTAGTAGTGGAAGGCCGCGCTCAGTTCATCGGTCTTCGAGATCCGGTACGCGCCCTTGAGCATCAGGTCGTCGATATTGACGTGGTCGTTGCTCTCGCGATAGCCGTTGCCATGGATGCCCGAGTACAGCAGCGCGCCGCCCAGGCCGTTGTCGTTGGTGCCGCCAATGAATGCGGTCGGGTTGGTCTTGACGCTGCCGCCATGGCTGTAGATGTCAGTCGATACCGATGCATCGGCCGCAAAGAGCTTCGGGATCGGGCGCGTCACGAAGTTGATGATGCCGCCCACGTTCTGCGGGCCGTAGCGCACCGAGCCGGCGCCGCGCACCACGTCGATGGTCTCGAGGTTGCCCAGCGACAGCGGCGCCATCGACAGCTGCGGCTGGCCGTAGGGCGCCACCGCCAGCGGCACGCCGTCCATCAGGATGGTCGAGCGCGGCGACAGGCGCGAGGCCAGCCCGCGCACGCCCACGTTGAGCGATACATCGCTGCCGCCGGTGCCGTTGCTCTCCTGTACCTGCACGCCCGGAATGCGGCGCAGCACCTCGCGCACATTGTTGGCGCCGGCTTCCTGGAAGGTCTCGCGGTCGACGATGGTACGCGCGCCGGGATGCTCCAGCACCTTGGCCTCGTTGGCGTTTTCCAGCCAGTTGCCGACCACGGTGACGGCGTTCAGCGTGGCTTCGGGGTTGGCGGCCGGCGCGGAGGCAGGTGCGGCGGCGGGTGCTGCAGCCGGTGCAGGATCAGCGGCGTGGGCCGGCAGGCCGGCAAGCTGGGCGAACAGCAGGGCGGCGCCGATGGCACCCCCGGAAAGGCGGAAAGCGGGCTGCAAGATGAGATTCCTGAAAAGCAGCGCGTTCCGCAGCCAGGGAGGGACGTCGTGGGCGGCCGCGCCAATGGGCCGCGATTATAAATACGAGTGATTCTCAGAAGCGAGACGGCCAGCACCCGGCGCCGGGCATTGTGGTTTCTGTGCATCAATGTGCAGACATTCGGACATCAAAAAAGAGATGAATTACCGACATTATTTCCGGCGGGTGTGCGCGTGTGGGCATCTGTACGCAGGTATTCAGCAGGCGCTTTAGAATCTTGCCTTTGTGCACTGCAAAGGCTGGCGTGGCGTCCTCAACGGCACGGCGGCGCTGGGCGGTGCGCAGCCATCTCCGCCTCCCTCCCGCATCCATGTCTTCCCCTGCCACCGTCCCGGCCGCCGCGCCGGACAGCGTCTTCGGCGACGCCGTTTTCCGCCGTTACTGGTTCGCACGCCTGTGCACCACGATTGGCTACCAGATCTTTACGGTGGCGGTCGGCTGGCAGATGTATGACCTGACCCGCGACCCGCTGATGCTCGGCATGGTCGGGCTGGTGCAGTTCCTGCCGTCGGTGGTGCTGATCCTGATGTCGGGGCACGTGGCCGACCGTTTCGACCGGCGCCGCATCGTGCGCACCTGCCAGGCGATCGAGGCGCTGCTGGCCGCCGGCATGGCGGTGGCCAGCCTGACCGGCTGGATCGACAGCCATCACATCTTTGTCTTCGTCGCGCTGATCGGCGCCACGCGCGCGTTCGAGACCCCCACGCTGCAGGCGCTGCTGCCCAGCGTGGTGACGCCGCGCCAGCTGCCGCGCGCGGTGGCGCTGGCCAGTTCCGCCGGGCAGGCCGCCATTATCATCGGCCCGGCCATCGGTGGCTTTGCCTACGTGGCCGGGCCGGGCGTGGTCTACGGGCTGAGTGCCACGCTCTTTGCCATTGCCGCCGTGCTGGTAAGCGGCATCACGCTGCGCCAGGCCGCGCAGCGCCTGACCGCGCCGGTCAGCGTGCGCACGGTGTTTGCCGGGTTTGCCTATATCCGCAGCCGCCCGGTGCTGCTGGGCGCGATTTCGCTGGACCTGTTCGCGGTGCTGCTGGGCGGCGCCGTGGCGCTGCTGCCGATCTACGCGCGCGACATCCTGCACACCGGGCCGTGGGGCCTGGGGCTGCTGCGTTCGTCGCCGGCAGTCGGCGCGCTGGTGATGGCGCTGTGGCTGGCGCGCCATCCGCTGAACCGGCGCGCCGGGCGCATCATGTTCGGCGCGGTGGCGCTGTTCGGGGTGGCTACCGTGGTGTTCGGCGTATCGACCTGGCTACCGTTGTCGATGGTGGCGCTGGTGGTGCTGGGGGCCTCGGACATGATCAGCGTGGTGGTGCGCTCCACGCTGGTCCAGCTCGACACCCCGGACGACATGCGCGGGCGCGTGGGCGCCGTCAATTCGGTGTTTATCGGCGCCTCGAACCAGCTGGGCGAGTTCGAGTCCGGCGTCACCGCGGCATTGCTGGGCCCGGTGGGCGCGGTGATCCTGGGCGGCGTCGGCACGCTGCTGGTGGTGGCGCTGTGGATGCGGTTCTTTCCTGCGCTGGCCTCGCGCGACCGGCTGCACGATCATCCGGCCTGACCCGTTTGCCGAGGCACGGCAGGCAGGGAGCGTACCCGTTTCTGCGTCCCTGCCGATGCCCGGACGGCGGTATTTCCGATACCCCTTCGCCAACTTTCGTCGCTGAAAGTTGCGCCGCACAGGTGGCCAGCCGCGCCGGCACGCATCCGCACCCCGCGATCGCGGGAAACCAAATCCCGCATTGCTTTCCCCCTTCGCTGTGTTGTCGTGCCGGCCATTGTCTGTGATCGTCAGGCATCATGCAGTCAACGCGCGACAATCTGGCCGGCGAGAAGTTTTCGCCAGTCGCCTGCGCACGCTCAGACAGCCTGCTGCCGCACGCAGAAACGGGTACGCAGCACCGCTCATCTCCTCGATAACGGGTGCCTGCGCGTGCCCAACGGCAAGCTGGTGGGGAAGCAACATCACCAACCTGGGCCAGGCGCGGCTCACGCGTCCGCCATGGGCCCCCCGCCTTCGTCGGAGAAGAGCGTGCAGGCGCCGCTTTCAGCGGTGCTCACATTACAGCGGAAGGTCGCGAACAAGTCGCGGCCTACGCCGTGCCGGTTGGCGCCCAGGTCCGGCCGCGCCGGCTCGCGCGCCTGCCATTCGTCGTCCGGCACCCGTACGTCAAGGATCCCGGCAGGCGCGTCCACCAGCATCATGTCGCCGGTGCGCACGCGCGCGATCGCGCCGCCGCGCAGCGCTTCGGGGCAGACGTGGATCGCCGCCGGCACCTTGCCCGACGCGCCCGACATGCGCCCGTCAGTCACCAGCGCCACATGGAAGCCGCGGTCCTGCAGCACCGTCAGCGTGGGCGTGAGCTTGTGCAGCTCGGGCATGCCGCACGAGGCCGGGCCCTGCCACGGCAGCACCGCGACAAAGTCGCGCTCCAGTTCGCCGCGCTTGAATGCGTGCAGCACATCGTCCTGGTGCTCGAACACGATCGCCGGTGCCTCCACCACCTGGTGCTCGGCCTTGACCGCCGAGGTCTTGATCACCGCGCGGCCCATCTTGCCGTCCAGCACCTTGATGCCGCCGTCCGGGGCAAAGGGCGCGTCGGCGCCGCGCACGATGCTGTCATCGAGCGGCGCGGCCGGGCCGTCGATCCACGTCAGCTTGCCGTCGCGCAGCACGGGTTCGCGCGTGTAATCCTGCAGCCCGCGGCCGACGATGGTGGTCACGTCGTCATGCACCAGGCCCAGCGACAGCAGCCCGCGGATCACCACGGGCAGCCCGCCGGCGGCCTGGAACTGGTTCACGTCGGCCTTGCCGTTCGGGTACACGCGCGCCAGCAGCGGCACCACGGCCGAGAGCTCGTCAAAGTCGTCCCAGCCCAGCACGATGCCGGCCACGCGCGCCATCGCGATCAGGTGCAGCGTGTGGTTGGTGGAGCCGCCGGTGGCCAGCAGCCCGACGATGCCGTTGACGAAGGCGCGCTCGTCCAGCACCTCGGCCACCGGCGTATAGCGCTCGCCGCCGTGCACCAGCTTCAGCGCCTGGCGCGCGGCCTCGCGCGTGAGCGCCTCGCGCAGCGGTGTGTTGGGGTTGACGAAGGCCGTGCCCGGCAGGTGCAGCCCCATCATTTCCATCAGCATCTGGTTGGAATTGGCGGTGCCGTAGAAGGTGCAGGTGCCGGGGCCGTGGTAGGAGCGGGTCTCGGCCTCGAGCAGTTCCTTGCGGCCGATCTTGCCTTCGGCGTAGAGCTGGCGCGTGTGCGCCTTTTCGTCGTTGCTGATGCCGGTGGTCATCGGCCCGCCCGGCACGAAGACGGCCGGCAGGTGGCCGAACGACAGCGCGCCCATCACCAGCCCGGGCACGATCTTGTCGCACACGCCCAGGTACAGCGCGGCATCGAACATCTGGTGCGACAGCGCGACCGCCGTGGCCAGCGCAATCACATCGCGCGAGAACAGCGACAGGTCCATGCCGTCCTGGCCCTGCGTGACGCCGTCGCACATCGCGGGCGTGCCGCCGGCAAACTGCGCGGTGCCGCCGGCCTCGAGCGCCGCTTCCTTGAGCCACTGGGGGAAAGCCGCCAGCGGCTGGTGCGCCGACAGCATGTCGTTGTAGGCCGAGACGATCGCCAGGTTGGGCCGCTCGTCGGCCTTCAGCCGGATCTTCGCGGCGTCCGGCATGGCAGCCACCGCATGGGCCAGGTTGGTACAGGAAAGCTGCGCGCGTTCGACCTTCTGCCCGGCCATGGCGCGGGTACGGTCAAGGTACGCCTGGCGCGAGGCGGCGCTGCGGGAGACGATGCGGGCGGTGACCCGCTCGAGCACTGGATGACGTGGCATGGGGTTCTCCTGCGGGGGAGCTTTCAGCCTAGCGCACTTTGCCGCGTACCGCACGGTGCCCTGACCGGTGCACGCAGAAACGGGTACGCTTTGGGCCCGGGCCATGCATTTGCCGCGGCATGTGCCGCGGCCTGCGCCTCGCCAAGCGGGGGCGAGTCACGTAAACTTGCCACCATGCAAACCCGCCCATGGCGGGTCCTCAACCGCACAAGGAGTCCCAGGGTGAGCATGCCTGATTTCGATATGGTGCTGTTCGGCGGCACCGGCGACCTGGCGCGGCGCAAGCTGCTGCCTTCCCTGTTTGATGCGCACCACGCGGGCCTGCTGCATCCGGCCGCGCGCATCCTCGCCACCGGCAGCCAGCCGCTCTCGACCGCGGACTACCTCGCCTCGCTGGAGCAGACCGTGCGCCCCGGGCTGGCCCATGCGCCGCCCGAGTCATGGGACAAGTTCTGCGCGCGCATTGTCTACGTGCAGGCCGACGCACGCGTGCCCGCGCATTTCGATGCGCTGGCAGAGCAGGTGCTGGCACGCAAGCCTGAAGTGGTGGTGTGCTATCTCGCCACCGCGCCGCACCTGTTCGTGTCGATCTGCGAGCAGCTGGCACGCACCGGCCTGAATACGCGCCAGGCGCCCAACGTGCGCATCGTGCTGGAAAAACCGCTGGGGCATGATCTCGAATCCAACGAGGCGATCAACTCCGCAGTGGCGAAGTACTTCGCCGAAGAGCAGATCTACCGCATCGACCATTACCTCGGCAAGGAGTCGGTGCAGAACCTGATGGCGATCCGCTTCGGCAACGCGCTGTTCGAGCCGCTGTGGCGGCGCGAGTGGGTGCAGGACGTGCAGATCACCATCGCCGAAGAGCTGGGCGTGGAAACGCGCGGCGACTTCTACGACCGCACCGGCGCGCTGCGCGACATGGTGCAGAACCACTTGCTGCAGCTCTTGTGCATGGTGGCGATGGAGCCGCCGGCCAGCCTCAGCGAAGATGCCATCCGCGACGAGAAGATCAAGATCCTGAAGGCGCTCAGACCGATCACGCCGCAGGACGTGGCCGAGAAGACCGTGCGCGGCCAGTACCGCTCCGGTGCCATCGGCGGCAAGCCGGTGCCGGGCTACCTGGAAGAAGCGGGCATCGCGCCCGACAGCCGCACCGAGACCTTTGTCGCGATCAAGGCCGAGATTGCCAACTGGCGCTGGGAAGGCGTGCCGTTCTACCTGCGTACCGGCAAGCGCATGCAGTCTCGCGTGGCCGAGATCGTGATCCATTTCCGCGACGTGCCGCACGCGATCTTCCCGCGGCCGCTGACGCTGTCGCCGCAGAACCGGCTGGTGATCCAGCTGCAGCCGGAAGAAAGCATCCGCCTGTACTGCCTGGTCAAGCAGCCTGGCGACACGCTGGAGCTGACGCCGACCTCGCTCGACCTGGACTTTGCCAACTCGTTCAAGGTGCGCCGCGCCGGCGCCTACGAACGGCTGCTGCTCGACGTGATCCGCGGCCGGCTGGGCCTGTTCGTGCGCCGTGATGAACAAGTGCAGGCCTGGCGCTGGGTCGAACCCATCATCGACACCTGGGAGGCCAGCACCGTGCCGCCCAAGCCCTATACCGCCGGCACCTGGGGGCCGGCCGCGTCGTCGGCGCTGATGTCGCGCGACGGCGCGCTGTGGCACGAGGAAGCCTGAGCCATGCGCTCGCAGAATCGCAAAGGAAACCATCATGCGCCTGTTTGAACATCCCACCCCGATGGACCAGGCCGAGGCGCTGGCCATCTCCATCGGCAATGCGCTGGAGCTGGCCATCCGCGTCAAGGGCTGGGCGGTGCTGGCGGTCTCGGGCGGACGCTCGCCGGTGGCGATGTTCGAGCGGCTGCGCCACCGGCACGTGCGCTGGGAAGCGGTGACCATCACGCTGGTCGACGAGCGCGTGGTGGCGCCCGACCACGCGGACAGCAACGCCGCCCTGGTGCGCGCGCACCTGCTGCGCGAGGCCGCTGCCAGCGCCGCCTTCGTACCGCTGATTGCCGATGCGCAGGACGTTGCCGCACCCGCGCAGGCGGTGGCGCGCGCCAACAGCGCCTATCGCCAGCCCGACGTGGTGGTGCTGGGCATGGGCGAGGACGGCCATACCGCCTCGCTGTTCCCGGATGCGCCCGAACTGCAGAGCGCGCTGAGCGAGCCGCAGCCCGGCTACGTGATCACGCACCCGTCAGTCGCGCCCCATGCCCGCATCACGCTGAACCTGGCGGCGCTGCTGGCCGCCGAGCGCGTGTTCCTGTCAGTGTCCGGCGCAGCCAAGGCCGAGGTGCTCGAACGCGCGCTGCAGGGACCTGCGCCGTCGTTGCCGGTCAGCCTGGTGCTGTCCCGGCACCGGCACGGGTTTGACGTGTTCAAGACCTGACCGACCTGATTCCCAAGGGGAGCGATACCCGACGCCATGGCCACCACTGCATCCTCTTCCGCTGATTTCCCCCGCCTGCTCGGCGATGTGGGCGGCACCAACGTGCGCTTTGCGCTGGAAACCGCGCCCAGGCGGATCGGCCCGGTGACCGCGCTGAAGGTGGCCGATTTCCCGTCGCTCGAAGCGGCCCTGCGCCAATACCTCGACGGACTTGCCGCGTCGGGCAAGCCCGTGCCGCGCCACGCGGCGATCGGCCTGGCCAACCCGGTGACCGGCGACCAGGTCCGGCTGACCAACCACAACTGGTCGTTCTCGATCGACGGCATGCGGCGCGCGCTCGGGCTGCAGACCCTGGTGGCCATCAACGACTTCACCGCGCTGGCGCTGGCCCTGCCGCACCTGCCTGCCGACAGGCTGGTGCCCGTGCGTGCCGGCGCCGCGGTGCGCACCGCGCCGCTCGCGCTGGTCGGGCCGGGCACCGGGCTGGGCGTTTCCGGCCTGGTGCCGGCGCCGGGCGGACAAGTCGTGGCGCTGGCCGGCGAAGGCGGCCATATCGAGCTGATGCCCGACACTGACGACGAATGGGCCGCCTGGCGCGCCGCCCATCGCAGCGTCGGCCGGGTGTCGGCGGAGCGGCTCCTGTGCGGCAGCGGCCTGTCGCATATCCATGCCGCGCTGGCCGCAGAAACGGGTACGCTTTTGCTTGCGCCGCTGCTGCCGGAGCAAGTCACCACCGGCGCCTTCGAGCGCCACGACCCGCTGTGCCAGCGCGCCATGGCGGTGTTCTTCGGCCTGCTCGGCTCGGTTGCGGCCGACATCGCTCTGGTGCTGGGCGCACGTGGCGGGGTCTACCTGGGCGGCGGCATCGTGCCACGATTCGTGCCGGCGCTGCAGGCCTCGGCCTTTGCCGAGCGCTTTGTCGCCAAGGGTCGCATGCGCGGCTGGCTGGAGGCCGTGCCGGTCCATGTGATCACCGCCAGCCACCCCGCGCTGCCGGGACTGGCGCGCGCACTGGCCGAGCGGCTCGACGGCTCCGGCGGGAACGCATAGCCATGCGCGTGCTGCTGGTGGAAGACGACGCCATGATCGGCGACAGCGTCAAGCTGGCGCTGCGCCAGGAAGGCTTTACCGTTGACTGGGTGCGCGACGGCGACGCGGGCCTGGCCGCGGCCAGCACCGCGCAGGGCGGCCAGGCTTGCTATGACCTGATCCTGCTCGACCTCGGCCTGCCGCGGCGCCCGGGCCTCGACGTCCTGCGCACCTTGCGCGCGCGCGGCGTGCCGACGCCGGTGCTGATCCTGACCGCGCGCGATGCCGTCGCGGACCGTGTCGCGGGGCTCAATGCCGGCGCCGATGATTACCTGGTCAAGCCTTTTGACCTGCAGGAACTGGCGGCGCGCATGCACGCGCTGGCGCGCCGCGCCGCTGGGCGCGCCGAACCGCTGGTCACCTACGGCGACATTGTGCTCAATCCCGCCACGCGCGAAGCGACCCACCGCGGCGAGCCGGTGCGCCTGTCGGCGCGCGAGTTCGCGCTGCTGTCCGCGTTGATGGCGCGGCCCGGCAAGGTCTGGTCGGTGCCGCAGCTGCAGGAGCGGCTGTACGGCTGGGACGACGAAGTCGGCAGCAATACCGTCGAGGTCTATATCCACGCGCTGCGCAAGAAGTTCGGCGCGGCGCTGATCCGCAATATCCGCGGCGTGGGCTACGTGGTGCCGCGCCTCGACGGGGAAGCGTCGTCTGCAGGCGAAGGAGACACCCCCTGATGCGCTCCATCCAGCGAACCCTGCTGTGGTGGCTGGCCGCGGGCCTGCTTGCCGGCATCGCCGTTGCCACGGTGCTGATCTACGGGCAGGCGCGGCAGGAAGCCAATGCGCTGTTCGACTACCAGATGAAGCAGATGGCCGCGGCATTGCCCAGCCAGTTTGCCGACCCGGTGGCGCCGCCGTTTCTGGGCGCGCCCGGCGACCTGGCGCACGCCGACGAGGATGTGGTCATCCACATCTGGGACGGCTCCGGCCGCAGCCTGTACCTGTCGCATTCGCACCCGGCGCTGCCCGCGCGTGCGGAGCTGGGCTTTTCCAACGTGACCACGCAGCAGGGCGAATGGCGCCTGTACAGCATGCAGCTTGGGCCCACCGTGGTGCAGATCGCGCAGCCGATGAGCGCTCGGCGCACGTTGGCCGCTCGCATGGCGCTGCGCACCGTGGCGCCGCTGCTGTTGCTGCTGCCGTTGCTGGGATGGCTGGTGTGGATGGCAGTCGGGCGCGGCCTGCGCCCGCTGCGCGAAATCGCCACTGAGGTGCGCGCGCGCGACGCCAACACGCTGGCGCCGCTGGCCTTGCGCCAGATGCCGGACGAGATCGCTCCGCTGAGCGCGGCGCTGAACCAGCTGCTGGCGCGGCTCTCGCACGCCATCGACACCCAGCGCGCCTTCGTCGCCGACGCCGCGCACGCCCTGCGCACGCCGCTGGCCGCGCTGCAGCTGCAGGCACAGCTGGTGGAGCGCGCCGACAACGGCGCAGCGCGTGACGAAGCGATCGGCAAGCTGCGTCAGGGGCTGGAGCGGCTGACCCACCTGGTCACCCAGCTGTTGACGCTGGCACGGCAGGAGCCGGGCGCAGCCATGCCCCGGCACGAACCGGTGGAGCTGCACCAACTGGCCGCAAGCGTGGTCGCGGACATGGCGCAGGCCGCGCTGGATCGCAATATCGACCTTGGGCTGGACGGCAGCGAGGACACATCGCCGGCGGTGGTGCGTGGGGATGTGGATGCGTTGCGCATCCTGCTGACCAACCTGCTGGATAACGCGCTGGCTTATATCCCTGCCGGAAGCCGTATCGACGTGCTGGTGGGTCGCAGCGCTGATGGACGTGCGGTTGAACTGGTGGTCAGCGACAACGGGCCGGGGATCCCCGCTGAAGAGCGGGCGCGCGTGTTTGATCGCTTCTATCGGGTGGCGGATGCGCCGACCGGCGGCAGCGGGCTGGGGCTGGCTATCGTGGCGGAGATTGCCCAGTCGCATGGGGCGCGGGTGGTGCTGGAGGATGCGGGGCCGGGGTTGCGGGTTAGGGTGGTGTTTCCCGCTTAGCTGGGTTCAGCCAAACATTTCCGCCTGCTCGTGCCGCAACTGACTGATGCTGCTGCGCAAATGGAGCTTCTCTTCAGCCTTGCGCAATGCCGGGTCCGCCATGAACGAAAGCAGGAGCTCAAGCTGCTCGACGTCGCGTACGGTCAGGAAAGACTTGGTCTTGCTGACAAAGACGACGGTTGCCTTCCTGCGTCGCAGCAACTCCATGACGTTGCGCAGCGTGCCGGTGCTTCGCGCATCCCAGATCATCAGGCCGAAGTCGGCCGCCTTCGCCATCTCGACATCCTTCGCAGTAAAGAAGGCGCGGGAGCCGGGCGCTGCGTGCTTGACGTCGACACGAACCACCGGCCAGCGGCCTACGTTGTTTCGAGGTGTGTCCCCACTGCAGTAGACGATGGCCTCCGCCACACCTTTGCCGCAAAGGTAGGATTGGACGGAGCTGTCGGCGCCGTCCGCGTCCCCTACGATCACGGTGTGGTCGCCCTCGACGATGCTATCGATGCGCGCTTTGACCTTGGGGTCGAGCTGCTTGATACTGATCGAGCCGGCTACAAAGATCTTGCTCATCCATTGCACCTCACCATGTTACGGTCGCTACGTAAATGCTTGCGACTTTCGCGTAACCTCTCAAAACCCGACAGGCTTCCTCCAACGATGCGCCGGTGTCGTACCGGTCGTCGACGAGCAACACATTTCGGCGCTTTGATCCCGGTATTCCGTCGTGCAACATGATCCGCCCGGCCAGTACCGCCGCGCGCGCCGCTTTCGTTCCGATATCCTTTAGTGCTTGTCCTGTCGGCACCCTGGACAAGATACTGGAAAGGACTGGCCGGCGCACGCTTCTACCAAGCGCAGTCGCGATCTCCAGAACAGGCTGCCGGGGGCGTACTCTGGACGCCGGCATTGGAACAATGCAGCCCACGTGGGCGAGGCGGGGATAGATGCTTTCGGCGATTTGCAACGCAATGGATAGCGTCTGGCTCCAGTCCTGCCGGTACTTCAGCTGATAGAGCGCTTCACCAGCCGGGGAGCGCGTCGTATCGAACACTGGATGACCCCATTCATCGTCGCCGAGATAGGTGCTGATACGGGTATGCTTGTCGAGTGCAAAGCCACGGTCCCAGTTCCCGTGGAGCTCCCGCAGTTGCACATCCATCCCGTTCTCCGATTCGTCGCGTACAAGCCATGCTCGCGGGATCGACGGTTCAGAACTAGGGGCTGAGTCTGAAAGCGGAATGGAATTGCCCCGCTACTCGGTGTCAGTTTCCGATGCGGGATGCAGATTGAATCGATGGAGGCAACGCAAGGGTAGCGGTGGCGGATGGGGTAATCCGCCAGGCGATACTTCACCCCACCGGCGTCAACACCCCCTCCCCCGCAAAATGCCGCCGCGCATTCTCCAGGAACTGCGTCACGGACGCCGTGATGGCCTCCGGCGACCAGCCTGCCACATGCGGCGTCAGCACGACGTTAGGACAGTCGAACAACGCCACCGGCGGCGCCGGCTCGCTCTCATAGACATCCAGCCCCGCACCCCCCAGCTTGCCGGCACGCAGCGCTGAAGCCAGCGCCTCGGTATCCACCACGCTGCCGCGCGCGATATTGACGAGGAACCCGGCCGGCCCCAGCGCCGCCAGCACGCTTGCATCGACAAGGTGCCGCGTACCCGCCCCGCCCGGCGTGGCGATCACCAGGTAGTCCGCCCACGCGGCCAGCGCACCGATGCTGTCGAAGTACCGGTACCCCGCGTCCTCGCGCGGCTTGCGGTTGTGATAGCCGATCTCGAGGTCGAAGCCCTCGCCGCGCCGGGCAATGCGCCGGCCGATGGTGCCCAGCCCGACGATACCCAGCCGCTTGCCCGAGACATTGGGCCGCAGCGGCAGCGCGGTGCGCCAGGTGCCGGCGCGCGTGGCCGCGTCCAGCTGCGGCACGGCGCGCACGGTCGCCAGCAGCAGCGCGAAGGCGTGGTCGGCCACGCAGCTGTCGTTGGTGCCGGCGCCGTTGGCCACGGCGATGCCGCGTGCGCGGGCGTGGGCCACGGCGATGTTCTCGAAGCCCGCGCCCAGCGCGCACACCAGTTCCAGTGCCGGCATCGCGTCGATCTCCGCCGCGGTCAGGCCGGTCGAGCCGATGGTCAGTACCGCGCGGATGCGTTCGCCCTGCGTGGCGATCTGCGCGGCGCGGCCTTCGGCGTCTGGCGCGTAGAGGATCTCGAATCGTTCGGCAATGGCGTCGCGGTGGTGGGTAGCGACCTGGGTCAGGATCAGCAGCGTGGGCTTCATGGCGGGGACAGCGGAGTAGGCGGTGGAGTCGGAGAAGGGTGACAGCGTGTTGGATGCACCCGGAGTCCGTCACGCGGATAGCGGGCAGACGTCACATTCTAGCGCTGGGGCGTCGGGCTTGCCGAAGGCGACAGCACGCGCGGAGGCACGCAGAAACGGGTACGCTTTGCCTGCGGCAGCGGGGTTTGCGACCGGTCTTGCAGAGTGGAATATGCCTATAAACAAGGCTCGAACGCGTTTCCCGAAGGGCCGGCGGTGCCGTTCTGCCGGTCCCGGCGAGGCACGCAGAAACGGGTACGCTTTGCTGCCACGCCCCCTTCGCCGCCATGCCGCCACAACACCATTGCGTATCATGCGTGTTCTCTTCCTCACACGTGAAAGAACGGCATGCGCGCAATCGGCAACTTCCTCTGGTTCATCCTTGGCGGCGTGGTGATGGGCCTGGCCTGGTGGCTGGCCGGGCTGCTGGCCTTTATCTCGATCATCGGGATCCCCTGGGGCAAGGCCTGCTTCGTGATCGGCACTTTCACTTTCTTCCCGTTCGGCAAGCAGGCCATCAGCCGGCGCGAGCTGACCGGGCGCGACGATGTCGGCACCGGTGCGCTGGGGCTGGTCGGCAATGTGCTGTGGTTTGTCTTTGCCGGCGTGTGGCTGGCCATCGGCCACGTGATGGCGGCGGTCGCCAATTTCGTGACCATCATCGGCATCCCGTTTGCGATCCAGCACCTGAAGCTGGCCGGCATTGCGCTGGCGCCGATCGGCCAGACCGTGGTTACCAATGAAGTGGCCGACGCCGCGCGCCGCGATGGCGCACGCGTGCAGGTGGAAAATCTGCGCCGCTGAAGGATCAGGCGCCGGCGTCTTCGGCGCCTTCTTCGTCCTGCTGGCCGGCGTGCGCGACCAGCCGGTCGAGCAGGCTGCCCAGCAGCGCCTGTTCGGTGTCGCTCAGGCAGCCGAAGATCTCCGCATTGCGCTTGGCGATCATCGCAATCGCCTGCCGGTACAGCGGCTTGCCCTGCGCGGTCAGTGACAGCACCACGCCGCGCCCGTCGGCTTCGCTGGCCTCCTTGCTGACCAGCCCGCGCGCCACCAGTGCCTGCGCCGAGCGGCTGGCCTGGCCCTTGGTCAGGTTGGCGCCCTGCGCCAGCTCATTGACCGACAGCGGCGCAAAGGCGCCGATCGCCGCCAGGCAGCGGCCCTCGCTGAGCAGCAGGCCGCATTGCTCCAGGTAGGCGGCGGCGCTGTCCTTGTCGCTGAGCTTGTTGACCTGGTGCAGGCGGTAGGTCAGGAACTGGTCGAGGCGTGGCAGTGGCTTCATGGCGTGTCCTTGTCAGGCGTCGGCATTGTAGAGTCCTATGTTCGCTATTGCTGGCTGTGCGCCTCGGCTTCGCCGATCAGCGCGAGCACCGGCGCTAGCGCCTCCTGCCGGCTCATCAGGCCCAGGCACACCATTGCCAATAGCAGCGGGGTGCGCGCTTCGCCGGCACGGCCCATGGCCTCGCACAGGCGGGTGTAGGCGAGGTCGAGGTCTTCAGCTTGCATGGCGGGCTCCGGTTTGCATCAGGGGGGCGAGGGTGGCGCGCACGGCGTCCCATGACGGTTCGCGCCAGCGTGCCAGTACATAGCCATCGGGACGGATGAGGTAGAGCGTGCCGGGTCGTGCGCCGTAGCGGGCGTGGGCCTGGCCTGCGACGTCGGCCAGCGCCGCGGCGCCGGCCAGGTTGCCGCCGGTGACCACCACGTGTGCCTGCACGGCGTCCGGATGCGCGTGCGCGAATGCGGCCAGCGGTTCGGGCAGCGTGGGCGCATCGCTGAAGTACAGCAACGTGAACCGTTGCCCGAAGCATTGCGTGAGGTGCCCGACCTCGTCGGGGCCAGCCACGCGCATTTCCGGCGCGGGCATGCCGGGCGCGGCGCCAGGGCAGTCGTCGCCAAAGTCGCTGGGACCGTTCAGCGCCGAATCCGTATAGGCAATCGGCGCCGACTGCCGCGGATTGATCAGCGACCGCACCGCGGGCTGGTGCTGCGCCAGCCGCAACGTGGCCTCGCGCATCAGCCGGAAGGCGAAGTCGGGCGGTGCCATGAACTCGGTGCT
Source organism: Cupriavidus sp. CP313 (assembly GCF_054072015.1). Classification (NCBI taxonomy): domain Bacteria; kingdom Pseudomonadati; phylum Pseudomonadota; class Betaproteobacteria; order Burkholderiales; family Burkholderiaceae; genus Cupriavidus; species Cupriavidus sp. CP313. The sequence continues at coordinate 59,879 of NZ_JBSVZB010000013.1, forward strand.
CTTGGCGCCGTAGGCGATGTTCTGCCGCGTGGCATGCACGCGTTCGGTCGAATAGGAATCGAGCAGGCTGTCGGGCGCCTGGCCGCGCAGCACCCACGCCAGCTTCCAGGCGAGGTTGCCGGCATCGTCCAGCCCGGAGTTGAGCCCGCGCACGCCAAAGATCGGCACCAGGTGCGCGGCGTCGCCGGCAAACAGCACGCGGCCGTGGCGGTAGTCCTGCAAGGTCAGGCACTTGGCGTTGTAGATGGAGATCCACAGCGGCCGCCACGGCTCGGTCTCGCCGATCATGTCGAGGTGGCTCTGCACGCGCGGCAGCACGTTCTCCGGCTTGACGGCTTGGTCGGGGTCTTCGTCGTCGCGGATCTGGTAGTCGATGCGCCAGACATCGTCAGGCTGGCGGTGCATCAGGATGGTCGATCCGGGGTTGGAAGGCGGGTCGAACCAGGCCAGCCGCTCCACCTCGCGCCGCGTCTTCTGCACGATATCGACGATCACGTAGCGGCCTTCGTACTGGGTGCCTTCCATGCGCAGGCCCAGTTGCTCGCGCACGGTGCTGCGCCCGCCGTCGCAGGCCACCAGCCATTGCGCGTCGACCTGCACCACGCCTTCGCCTGTCTGGATCTCGGCCACGACGCCGCTGCCGTGCTGGCGCACTGCCTGCACGCGCGCGCCGAAGCGCACATCCGCTGGCGCGGCGCCGCGCAGCGCGGCGTCATGGGCGAAGGCCTCCAGGTAGTACTGCTGGATGTTGACCATCGGCGCAAAGCGCTCGCCGGGCTCGCTGGGCATGCGGAAATGCAGCACCTCGGCATCGCGGTAGTAGCTACGCCCGCCCACCCACGGCAGGCCGGTTTCGACGGTGGTGCGGTCCGCGCCCACCCAGCCGAGGATCTCCAGCGAACGCCGCGCCATGCAGATGGCCCGGCTGCCGGCGCAGTAGCCGTCGTCGGCTTCCACCACCAGCGCGGCAATGCCCTGGCGCGCCAGCAGCGCGGCCAGCGTCAGGCCGACCGGGCCGCCGCCGGCAATCAGTACCGGCACGCGCTGCGGCCATGGGCGCGATGACGAGGGCGGCGGTGCCGGTGGCACGGCCGCGTGGGGTGCGGTGGAGTCTGGCATGGCGGGGCTGTGGTGTCTCTGCGATGTAGTTGTGTACGCAACTATATCGACCAGATGGTTGCGTACGAAACTAGTGTAAACCCGGCCGGGCATCGGCCGTCCGGCGAAAGTTGGAGACAAGTCGCACATCGCCGCAGGGCGGCCTTGGCCTATGCTTCGCAAGAGGCACACTGCCTCAGCCCGCTCGCTGCGCCATGCCCACGCTCCCGACCGATGCCGCACCCCGCGCCACCTGGCTGCCCTCGCCGGGCAGCTGGCAGTACCACGTGCTGCTGGGCGCGGCAGGCATGCTGGTGCTGGGGCCGCTGGGCGGCATCGCTGCCGCGTATATGAATTTCTCGCTGGGCTTCTTTGTTGGCGGGCAGGTGCTGGCGGGCATCCTCGGCTCGGTGGTGACCGCCGGCTATGGCGCGCCCGGGCGCCACGGCGCCAACTACATCCAGACCGCGGCGGCGTCGGTGGCGGGCATGGGCGGCATGGCCGTGGTGCTGCAGGCGATGGCGTGGCTGGGCATGGCGCAGCCGCCGCTGTGGCAACTGGTGCTGTACATGCTGTGCATCGGCATGTTCGGGGTGGGTGTGGGCATGCTGTACACGCCATTGCTGGTGGACCGGATGCAGCTGACCTTTCCGTCGGGGCTGGCCGTGGCCAATATCCTGCGCGCCCTGACCGATCCGGCGCTGCTGCGGCGCTCGGTGGCGCGGCTTGGGGGCGGCACGGCGCTGGGCCTGGGCTGCGGCCTGGGCGCGGCGCGCGTGCCGTGGCTGGCGGTGCTGGACTTGTCGGCCGCAACCTTCGGCGCCGGGATGATTGTCGGCGCGCGCGTGGGCATTGCCGCGCTGGTGGGCGGGCTGGCGGGCTGGGCCATGACACCGTGGTTTGTCGCCGCGGGCTGGATGGCGCCTGGCGAGCCCTATCGCAAGGCCACCTTCCTGGTGGCGCTGGGCATGATCATGGGGGCGGCCGCCGTCGATGTGGCGTTGCTGCTTGCGCAGGCGTGCCGCCAGTGGCGTGCAGGGCGGAAGCAGCGGCACCCTGCGCCGCGGCGCGGGCCGGGCATGGGCTGGGTGGCGGCCTGGGCGCTGCTGTGGGGCGCGGCCACGGTGGCGGCGGGCGTGGCCTGGTTCGGCCAGCCGTTGGGCTTCCAGCTGATGGCGGTGCTGCTGGTGCTGGTGTTTGCCCTGGTCAACGGCATCTCGGTCGGCATGGTCGACCAGAACCCGATCTCGTCCGCCTTCGTGCTGTCCGTGATCCTGATGGCCGCCGCCGGGCTGCGCGCGCCCCATGTCGGGCTGATTGCCGCCACGGTCTTGCTGGTGGCCACGGCCGAGGCGAGCGACATGCAGCAGGACCGCTCCACCGGCTGGCGCCTGGGCAGCGACCGCATGGTGCAGTTCGGCTACCAGGTGGCGGGCATCGTCGTGGGTGCGCTGGTTGCGGTGGCGATGGCGCGGCTGTTCATGCATGCCTACCCGGTACTGGCGCTGGACCAGACCAGCCTGCCGGCCGACCAGCAGCCGGCGCGCTGGACCTCGGCCATGACATACAAGATCGTGGGCGTGCTGCACGGGCTGGCGCAAAGCCGTGCCGGCCAGCATGTGGCGGTGGCAACGGGTCTGGCGCTCGGCCTTGCCACCGCGGTATTGCGCAAGGCCATCCTCGGGCGGCCGGCGTGGCAGCGCTTTGCGCAAGCCAGCCGGCGCGGGCGGGTGGCGGATTTCCTGCTCGATGCGGTGATCCTGCCCTCGCCCTATGCGTCGTCATTCGGTGGCTTCGTCAACCTGGCGGCGGCCGGGTGGATGGCGGCCGGCGGCGTGGTGGCGGGCCTGGCCGCTGCCGTGGCCAGGCCCGCAAGGCCGGCCCGGGGTTTGCCGCAGGACATGAGCACCGCATCGCTGGTCGGTGGTGGCCTGATCGCGGGCGATGCGCTGGCGGCGCTGGCCATCGGCGTGGCGGGCCTGTTATCCGCTACATGGGGTTGAGGCCGGCTACGATTGTCAAATTATATTGACGCTTCTGTCCAGGTTTCAGTGGATTGTCAAATCGCGCGACCGGCGTACCATAGGCGGCCAGACTGACGGACTGGCTTGACCCGGAGAATCACCATGGCCCTTGACCAAGAATCCTTTGCCCTGCTGCGCGCCTCGGTGCAGCGCTTCATCGACGAACGCCTGAAGCCCGCCGAAGACACGCTGGAGGAAACCGACGACGTGCCCGCCGAGATCGTCGCGGACATGAAGGAGATGGGCCTGTTCGGCATCTCCATCCCCGAGAACTACGGCGGCATCGGCCTGTCGATGTCGCAGGAATGCGATGTGGTCTACGACCTGGGCCATACCGCCTTTGCCTTCCGCTCGGTGTTCGGCACCAACGTCGGCATCGGCTCGCAGGGCATCCTGATGGACGGCACCGAGGAGCAGAAGCAGGACTACCTGCCGCGCATCGCCAGCGGCGAGCTGATCATCTCGTTCGCGCTGACCGAGCCCAATGCGGGTTCCGACGCGGCCTCGCTGCAGACCAGGGCGGAGCTGGATGGCGACCACTATGTCATCAACGGCACCAAGCGCTTCATCACCAACGCGCCGCGCGCCGGCGCATTCACGCTGATGGCGCGCACCGGCGGTGCGGGCGCTTCGGGCATCTCGTCCTTCATCGTGCCGGCCGACACCCCGGGCATCTCGCTGGGCAAGCCGGACAAGAAGATGGGCCAGCGCGGCACCAAGACCTGCGACGTGGTGCTTGAGAACGTGCGCGTGCCGGCCGCCAACATCATCGGCGGCGTGCCGGGCGTGGGCTTCAAGACCGCGATGAAGGTGCTGGACCGCGGCCGCCTGCATATCTCGGCGCTGGCCTGCGGCATGGCGCATCGCCTGATCACGGACGCGGTGGCCTACGCCAGGGAACGCAAGCAGTTCGGCAAGCCCATCGGCGACTTCCAGCTGATCCAGGCCATGCTGGCCGACAGCCAGGCCGAGCTCTACGCCGGCCTGTCGATGGTGCGCGACTGCGCGCAACGCTATGACGCCAAGCCCGCCGGCAAGAGCGATCCGGAAGTCAGCATGCTGGCCTCGTGCACCAAGATGTTCTGTACCGAGATGGTGGGCCGCGTGGCCGACCGCGCGGTGCAGATCCACGGCGGCGCCGGCTATATCGCCGAATACAAGGCCGAGCGCTTCTACCGCGACGTGCGCCTGCTGCGCCTGTATGAAGGCACCACGCAGATCCAGCAAATCATCATCGCCAAGCAACTGCTGCGCGACTGACCATGCAACCGCCCGGCGCGGCAGGAGTCGACATGAACACGATGCAGTTACGCGGGCCGGACGGCCCGCTGCAGGCAGGGCATGATGGCGACGCGCCGCACCGGCTGCGCGCCGTGGTGGCAACTTATCGTCCCACGCTGCAGGCCTACACGCTGGCGGTGTCGCCGGCTGAGCTGATGGCGCTCAGCGCGCTGCCGGCAGAGATGGCGGGCGGCGTGGGCGGCACCTGCGATCCACGCGCGCACGCGCACCTGGCGCGCTTGCGTGGCGAGGTCCAGGCCAGCGGCATTGCGTTGCCGGGTGCAATCGTGGTCGCGGTCAGCGGCGGTAGCCTGCAATGCGAGTCTGACCACCTCTACACGCTGTCGCTGCATCCGCGCCGCGGCGACCGGCTGATCGTGCTGGACGGCTATGAGCGGCTGCTGGCGCTTGCGCATGGCGAACGGCGGCAATGCAAGACGCTGGTGTCGGCGGTGCTGTGGCGCGCGGCGCTGGATACTGCCGCGGCGGTGCCGGCGGCGGAGGCCGCCAACGAAACGATCGACGCGGCCGTGGCGCAGTCGTGCGCGGCGCGCTGGGCCAACGCCACGCGGGTGTGGCATTGACCGGGCACTGGGCACGAAGAACGTGATCAGCGCAATGTGACGGAAGCCGCCTGCATGGCGGCTTTTTCTCTTCTAGTGGCCTGGCGTGCGCGCAAGCCGCTTATTGCGGCCACACGCCATCGACATCGCGCAGCAGGTGGCCGGCGAGGATATAGTCCCCGAGCCGCGTGGCCTTGGCCTCGAGGTCGAGCAGTTCATGGTCCGCCAGCGTGCCGAGATCGAACTGGCAATAGAGATTGCGTTGACGGAACGTGGCCTTGGGTTTGGCCAGCCCTTCGATCAGGGCTTCGCGGGAACGGACGGCGATGCTTTCTTGTCCGCGATACTGCACCTTGATACCGCGCTTTTCTCCGAGCCTGCCGAGTTCGACGGCATCCTGCCATCCTGTCTCGTAGTCCAGCTCAAGCGCCAGCACGCCTTCCGAGGCCAGAAGCCTGAGCGCTTCTGCCTTGCTGCCAGCTCGCACGATTGACATCCACACCTCTTATATCGACTTATACTGTACGAATATACAGTCAACCCGGGGTCGCGGCAAGGGGCTTGCACCGGACGCCTGCCAACCGCTCCCTGTCTTGCCGCAGCGATGTTGCGCTGGCCGCGCCTGCGGCCTTTCGCCAGTGCAGCCGAATATTGTTTCCCGCGTATGTCAGGGGTGCGCCAGCGGTGCCGCGCCGGCCGCTTCGTTGCCTGTGCTCCCGGCCGCGCCGGAGCCACTTCCGCTGCCGGTTGCGCCCGCCGGCGCCGGTGCGCCGCTGAAGTCGCCAGCATAGACGCGCGACAGCGTGCCTGGCTGCATGTAGCGCCGAATGGCCGCGTTGACGGTTTCCGGCGTGGCGTTGCGCAGGCGCTCTTCGAGTTCGGCGGTGAAGGCCATGGTGCGGCCCAGGTAGAGCTGGTTGGCCAGCGCGCCGGCCAGCGCGGCGTCGTTGCTGCGGCTGACCATGCCCTGCTGCAGCAGGCCGCTGACGGCCTCGGCCAGTTCCTGCGCGGTGATGCCGTCGCGCACGAAGCGCTCCAGCTCCTCGGTCACGGCGCGTTGCAGGCGCGGCAGGTTCTGCGGAGCGTATTGCGCCTGCAGGCCGAAGCGTCCCGCGCGGTCGAGCGCGCCCACCTGCACCCAGCTGCTCGCGCCATAGCTCAGGCCTTCCCGCTGGCGCAGCCGGTCAGCCAGGCGGCTGCGCAGGCTGGCGCCGCCGAGCACGCGGTTGGCAATCATCATCAGCGCATAGTCCGGCGCGTCGCTGGTCAGGTCGATCGGCGCGGCGGCCAGGTAGATGGCATTGGCCTTGCCCGGCGCGGGCAGCGTGAACTCCGCCGGCGGGATCGGCACATAGGGGCGCTCGACGCGCGCGTAGGGCTGTTGCGCGCCCCAGTCGCCGAACAGCTGCGCTGCCTGCGCGGCTGCGGCCGGTGCATCGAAGTCGCCCACCAGGCTCAGCTGCGCATGGCCCGCGCCGTAGAAGCGCGCGTGGAAGTCGCGCAACTGCGCCAGCGTGACGGCCTGCAGGTCGGCGATGTTCTCGGCAAAGGTGCGCGCATGGCGCGGGTCGCCCGCGGGGTAGGGGTCGCCATGGCGGCCCAGCGTGTTGGACGCCATCACGCCCGGCTCGCGCTGGATGCTTTCGATATCCGCGATGCTGGTCTTGCGCAGCGTCTCGAACTCCGCCTCGGGGAAGGTCGGCGCGCGCAGCAGGTCGCGCAGCAGGGCCAGCAGTTCCGACAGGTGCGCGCGGCGCGTCTCGAAGCTGACGGTCACGCGCTCAGAGCCGCCAGAGATGCCGACGCGCGCGCGCAGCGCCTCGATGCGGTCGGCGATCTGCTGGCGGTCCATGCCAGCCGCGCCGCGCCGGAGCATGGAGGCGGTCAGCGCGCCCACCGTGGTCAGCCCCTGCAGGCTCTGCGCGTCGCCCATGCGCAGCACCAGCGCGCCGTGCACCACTTCACCGCGCGCGGGCTTGGGCAGCAGCGCCAGCTGCATGCCGTTGGCCAGCGTCTGGCGCGTGGTGTGGGCCTCGATATTGGCGGGGCTGGGATCGAATGCCGCGACCGCGGCCATCGGCTGCTTGCCCTGGTAGCCGCTGACCATGGCCGTGACATCGGGCGCCGGCGGCACCTGCGTGCGCGACGGCTGCTCGACGGGAAGGAACACGCCCACGGTGCGGTTCGATGCCTGCAGGTAGTTCAGCGCCACGCGCTGCACGTCGGCCAGCGTGGTGGTCTCGATGCGGTCGCGCGCCACGAAGAACAGGCGCCAGTCGCCCTTGGCGATGGCCTCGGACAGCGCCACGCCGAGCGCGCCGGGATCGTTCATGTAGTGCTCGTACGCGTTGCGCATGCGCACGCGCGCGCGTTCCAGCTCGGCCTCGGTCACGGGCGCCTCGGCAAAGCCCTCGACCTGCGTGATCAGCCCGGCGCGCGCGGCCGCGAGCGGCTGGTCTTTGGACGTCTCGACCATGAGCAGCAGCGCGCCCGGGTCCTTCATCGCATAGAGCGCGGTGCCGACCGACACGGCCTGGCCACGCTCGACCAGCGCCTTGTACAGCCGCCCGCCCGGCGTGTCGCCGAGGATGATGGTCAGCAGCGAGAGTGCCGTGCTGTCCGGATGCGCACCCGGGCTGACGTGGTATTGCGCGGCGACCAGGCTGTTGTCGCCGGGGCGCATCACTACCAGTTCGCGCGCGCCTTCCTGCGCGGGCTCGACGGTATGCTCGGGCGGCAGCACGCGCTGCGGGCGCGGGATCGGCCCGAAGTAGCGCTCGACGCGCGCCAGTGTGGCGGCAGGGTCGAACTTGCCCGCCACCACCAGCACCGCGTTGTCGGGTTGGTAGTAGCGGCGATAGAAGGCGCGCAGGCTGTCGATGCTGACCTGCTCCACGTCGCTGCGCGCGCCGATCGGGGCCTTGCCGTAGTTGTGCCAGCGGTAGGCGGCGGCCATGGTCTGCTGCATCAGCATGCGGCCGGGGCTGTTCTCGCCCATTTCCATCTCGTTGCGCACCACCGTCATCTCGCTGTCCAGGTCGGCACGCGAGATCACGCTGTTGACCATGCGGTCGGCCTCCATGCGCAGCGCCCAGTCGAGGTTGTCGTCGTTGGCGCTGAAGGTGCCGAAGAAGTTGGTACGGTCCTGCGCGGTGGTGCCATTCACGCTCATGCCGCGCCGGGCGAACTCGGTCGGGATGGTCTTGCCCGGCAGCGATGGCGTGCCCTTGAACAGCAGGTGCTCGAGCAGGTGGGCCATGCCGGTCTCGCCATAGTTCTCATGGCGGCTGCCGACCAGGTAGGTGATGTTGACGGTGGTGGTGGCCTTGGCCGCGTCCGGTGCCAGCACGATGCGCAGGCCGTTGGGCAGGCGGTATTCGGTGATGCCTTCGACCGACGCCACCTGCGTGGCCCTGGCAGGCGTTGCCGCGGGGGCGGTCTGCACCGGCTGCGCCAACGCCGGTGTGCAGGCAAGCGAAGCAAGCAAGGACAGGTGCAGGGCAGTGCGGCGCATGGCGTCTCCGGGCGGGCGGTGGCAGTGAGTTGGTGGGTGAGGCACGAAGCGCATTCTAGCCGCCGCCACTACCAGGAACTGTGCCGCAGCCCACGCCTGCGCGCCAGAGGGAAATGTCCGAATCCAGCGGGTAAGCGCTTGCAGGTAGCGGTAGCATGCCGTCATGCACCTCGATCCCGATACCTGCTACAAGGCCGTGGCCTCGCACGACCGCCGCTTCGACGGACGCTTCTTCGTGGGCGTGTCGTCGACGGGCGTGTATTGCCGGCCGGTGTGCGCAGTACGCACGCCCAAGCGCGAAAACTGCACCTTCTACGAGAGCGCCGCCGCGGCGGAGAAGCATGGCTTCCGCCCCTGCCTGCGCTGCCGTCCGGAGCTGGCACCCGGGCATGGGCTGGCCGATATTTCAGGCCGGCTGGCGCAGGCCGCGGCCACGCTGATCGATGAGGGCTTCATGGCGGAAGGCAGCGTTGCCGCACTGGCAGCGCGCATCGGCGTGACCGAGCGCCACCTGCGGCGCCTGTTCGATGCGCAGTTCGGCGTGTCGGTGCTGGAGTACGCGCAGACGCAGCGGCTGCTGCTGGCCAAGCGCTTGCTGGCCGACACCGCGCTGCCGGTGACCGAAGTGGCGCTGGCGGCGGGTTTCGGCAGTGTGCGCCGCTTCAACGATGTGCTGAAGACACGCTACGGCCTGACGCCGCTGGCGCTGCGCCGCCGCGCCGCCGACGGCGTGGCCGACCGGCTGGTGTTCGACCTGGGCTACCGCCCGCCGTATGCCTGGGACGCATGGCTGCGCTTCCTGGCTACCCGCGCGGTGGACGGCATCGAGGCCATCCGGGACGGCACCTATATGCGCACGCTGCTGGTGGATGCCGGCGGCAGCACGCACACCGGCTGGGTACGGATCGAACACGTGCCGCGCCGGCTGGTGCTGCGCGTGACGTTGTCGGCCTCGCTGGCGCGCGTGATTCCGCAGGCGCTGGGCAAGGTGCGCCGCCTGTGCGACCTGGGCTGCCGCCCGGACGTGGTGGACCGGCACCTGGGCGAGCTTGCCGAGGCAATGCCGGGCGTGCGCCTGCCGGGCAGCGTCGATGGCTTTGAGATCGCGGTGCGCGCGGTGGTGGGGCAGGTGATCTCGGTGGTGCAGGCGCGGCGCATCCTGGGCGCGCTGGCGCAGCACGCGGGGCAGGCGCTGGACGGCACGCCCCCGGACGGCCTGCGCTACACGTTCCCGACTGCCGCCGCCATTGCCACACTACCAGAGCAAAGCTTGCGCGATGCCGGGGTGTCGGCAGGCAAGGCGCGCACGCTGCTGGCGCTGGCGCAGCGCGTGGCCGACGGCACACTGGCGCTCGATGCGCACGCGCCGCCGGAGCAGACCGTGGCGGCGCTGCGTGAGGTCGACGGCATCGGTGACTGGACCGCGCAGTATGTCGCCATGCGCGCGCTGGGCTGGCCCGATGCGTTCCCCGGCACCGACTATGCGCTGCGCAAGGTGCTGGGCGTCAGTACCGTGCGCGCGATGCACGAGCGCACCGCGCAATGGGCGCCGTGGCGTGCCTACGCCGCCATCCACCTGTGGCATCGCTATGAAGCGATGAAGGACGCGGCCAGCGGCGCCGCCGAACCGGAGACGATCACATGACCAGCTATCGCCATATCGACAGCCCGCTCGGGACCATCCTGCTGCGCGCGCAAGGCGCACACCTGACCGGCCTCTTCTTCGCGGGGCAGAAATACCACCCCGCGGGCATTGCCGACAGCCGCGACGTGCCGCCGGCCGATGCCGCAGTGCTCGACCGCGCCGCGTCGGAACTGGCCGAATATTTCGCCGGCCGCCGCGATACCTTCACCGTGCCGGTGCGCTTTGCCGGCAGCCCGTTCCAGCAGCGCGTGTGGCAGGCGCTGCTGGCCATCCCCTGCGGCGAGACCGCGTCGTACGGCGAACTGGCCCGCACCCTGGGCCTGCCGCCCACGCATGCGCGCGCAGTCGGCGGCGCGGTGGGACGCAACCCGCTGTCGGTGATCGTGCCCTGCCATCGCGTGCTGGGCAGTGCCGGGGCGCTGACCGGCTACGCCGGCGGCATCGACCGCAAGCGCGCCTTGCTGCAGCGCGAAGGCGTCGGCACCACGCCAGGCTGATCGCGTTGGCTGCGCTGCCATGCCGCGCCTGTTCATTGCCGTGGAAGTCCCGCCCGCGCAGGCGGCATGGCTGTTGTCGACCCTGCCGCCCGCGCACGGCGTGCGGCCGGCAGCGCCAGAGCAGGTCCACCTGACCCTGCACTTCCTGGGCGAGTGCAACGTGCCTGGCGCAGCGCTGGGGGCCGCACTCGACAGCATCCGCGCGCCTGCCTTTTGGCTTCAGGCAGCCGGTACTGGGCGTTTTCGCAGCGGCCAGGGTTCGGTGCTGTGGGCAGGCCTGGCGCCAGGTCCCGGCCTGGACACGCTGCGCGCCCTGCACGCTGATGTCGGGCAGGCGCTGGCCGAGGCCGCGGGCATTACCCCGGAGCGGCGGCGCTTCCATCCGCACCTGACGCTGGCGCGCTGCAAGCCGTCCGTGCCGGAAAGCGTGCTGCGCGCCTGGCTCGATACGCACCGCACGCTGGCCAGCGAGCCTTGGCACGTGCAGCGGCTGGTGCTGTTCGAAAGCCGGCTCGGCCCGCAAGGCGTCCAGCATCTCGTGCGCCAGGCCTGGCCACTGACGGAGGCTGGCCTTACGCCAGGTTGCTGAGCCCCAGCGCCACGCCCAGCCCGCACAAGGCCGAGCCGATGGTGCGGTCCAGCAGCCGCTGGCGCCGCAGCATCGCCGCGCGCAGCGCCGGCGCGGTGAACACGCACGCCACCAGGCTGAACCACGCCAGGTGCGCCACCGACATGAAACCGCCATAAGCCCATTGCACCGGCACCGGCGTGTGCGCATCGACTACCTGGGTGTAGGTGCTGACCACGAACAGCGTGGTCTTCGGGTTCAGCGCATTGGTCAGGAAGCCCATGCGCAGGGCCGCCCACGGCCGCAGCGTGCGCGCACCTTGCAGGTCTACTGCCAGCGCCTCGCGCTTGCGCAGCGTCTGGATGCCGATCCACACCAGGTAGGCCGCGCCCAGCATCTTCACCACCGTCAGCACGCTGTGCGCATGGGCCATCAGCAGCGCCACCCCGAACATCGTATAGAGCACATGCACCTGCACCCCCAGCGCGATCCCGAGCGCGCTGAGCAGGCCGGCGCGGCGGCCGTACAGGTAGCTGTTGCGGGTGACCATGGCGAAGTCCGGGCCCGGACTGACAACGGCCAGCACGGTCACGGCGGCGACCGCCAGGGATTCGGCGATTGGGGGCATTTTCTGTCAAGTTACGTTGCAGTTATCCGGAGATCACCACATCGGGAGGTCCGGGCGTACCCAATTCTGCGTGCCGGAAAGCGCCGCCACAACCGATATATACTCGCGCAATTACGTGAGAAAAACTGACTGATGCACTGGCTGGGCTGGATCCGATTCTTCGAGGCGGCGGCGCGCCACGAAAGCTTTGTCCGGGCTGCGGAGGAACTGCACATGACCCATGGCGCGGTCAGCCGGCAGATCCGCCAGCTCGAGGACACGCTGGGCGTGGCGCTGTTCGAGCGGCGCAACCGCGGGGTCTTCCTGACCGAGGCGGGGCGCACGCTGTTCGCGGCGTCCACGCAATCGATGGAGGTGCTGGCCGGCGCCGCCGCGCGCATCCGCACGCAGCCGCCGGGGCGAGCGCTGGTGCTGTCCTGCGAGCCGACCATCGCCATGCGCTGGCTGATCCCGCGGCTGCCGCGCTTTGCCGCGCGCCATCCCGATATCCCGCTGCACCTGATGGCCGCGGGCGGGCCGATCGACTTCACCCGCAGCGGCGCCGACCTGGCACTGCGGCGCAATGACTTTGCCTTCGATGCGCGCTGGCACGCGCGCGAGGTGGCGCAGGAACGGGTGGGGCCGGTGTGCCGGCCGCAGCTTGCACAAGGGGCGGCCACGGTCCCGGCGCGCCTGCATACGCGCACGCGGCCCGAGGCATGGCAGCGCTGGCAGGCGGTGCGCGGCGATGCCGCCCCCGTCGTGCAGTGCGACGGCGACGCCTGGTACGAACATTTCTACCTCAGCCTGCAGGCCGCCGCCGCGGGGCTGGGCTGGGCCATGGCCTCGCAGCTGATGGCCGCCGACGAGATCGCCGATGGCCGGCTGGCGGCGCCGTTCGGCTTTGTGGCCGACGGATCGGCCTATCATCTGCTGTCACCCGCGCCGTTTGAACACGACACGCGCCGGCTGGTGCTGCTGGCGTGGTTGCGCGAAGAGGCGCAGGCAACGCTTGCGGCGCCGCCGCCATCGCCCCCGGACGCCTGAAAGCGGCGTGCGCGCTACCCCCCGGAAGTCTGTGCTCAAGTTCTGCCACAGATCTGCCGAAGTGAGACCATGAGTCTTGCCGGGCAATGGGGCAGGCGCTTAACATGCGCGCGGCCGGCAGGCCGAAGCCCCCCATACCCGGCGATCCCAGCCACTTCAGACGTTGCGTGAATCCATGAATCAGCACGATGCCTCCGGGCCAGCCGATAACGGCGCCGAATCCGACATTGAGCCGGCGGATGACCGTTATCGCCTGACGCACAACTCGCAGATCGGCACCGTGCTGCGCGACCTGTCTTGGCAGAAGTGCATGCTGAGCGTGCGCACCCGCACCGGGCACCAGTTCGTCACGTCGGTCCTGCACGTCGACCCGGTCAACCGCACCTTCGTGTTTGACTGGTGCAATACGGAGCCAGAGCGGATGTCGCTGATGACCTCGGAGGAGAACGCCTTCTCGGGGCTGTTGCGCGGCGTGCCGGTCAACTTCGTGGTGGGCCAGCCGGCCGCCACGCGCTATGAGGAAGGCCCAGCCTTTGTCGTCGAATTCCCGGAGAAGCTCTACCACTTCCAGCGCCGCCGCCATTTCCGCGCGCGCACGCTGGTGACCAGGGGCTACCGCTGCGAGATCCACATGTCGGACAAGACCGTGCTGGGGCTCGATATCGCCGACCTGTCGCTGTCGGGCGTGGGGCTGCGCTCGAAGACGGTCTCGGCAGAGCACCTGCCGGTCGGCACCACGGTCGGCAAGTGCCGGCTGGACTTCCGCGAGCTGGGCAAGCTTGAGCTGGACCTGCAGGTGGTTGGCCACTGGCTGGTGGGCCATGACGACAGCGCCATCCACCATTTCGGCTGCGCCTTCATCCATCCGGACGGGCGCATCGAGAACTTCCTGCAGCGACTGGTATTTGCGCTGGAACTGGCGCACCGGGGCTGATGCGCCGTAGCCGCTGCCGCAGCATATTGCCGACCACGGAGTGACCGCGGCCATGCTCAGTCCCGCGCGGCTGCGCGGGTAGTTAGCGGACTAGTCAGCGGCAATCAGGAGCCGATCAGCCGGCCGATCGCCGCCGCGGCTTCGCGTATCGGCGGCAGCAGCCGCGAGATCATCTCTGCTTCGGAGACACGCGCGGCGCGCACGCTCACGCTCAGCCCCGCCAGCACGATGCCCGAGGCCGAGCGCACCGGCACGGCCATCGCGCGCAGGCCCGGTTCCAGCTCTTCATCGACGATCACGTAGTCCACTTCGCGGGCGCGCTCGAAGCACGCTTCCAGCTCCTGGCGCGAGACCTTGGTCTGCAGCGTGCGCGGGCGCAGTTCGGCATGCTCGAAGAAGCCGTCCAGCACCGTGGCGGGCTGGTGCGCCAGCAGCAGCCGGCCGTTGGAGGTGCAGTAGGCCGGCAGGCGGCTGCCCATGCCGAGCGAGTAGTTCAGCACCCTCTGCACTTCGGAGCGCACCAGGTACAGGATGTCGGTGCCGTCCAGGATCGCCAGCGTGCAGGTCTCGTGGATGCGCGCGCTCAGGTTGTCCAGGATCGGCTGCGCCAGGGACACCAGCGAGGTCGACGAGAAATACGCGTGGCCCAGGTGCAGCACGCGGGGGCGCAGCGCAAACTGCCCGTCCTGCTGGCTGACGTAGCCGAGCTGTTCCAGCGTATAGAGGCAGCGGCGCACCGAGGCGCGCGACAGCTGCGTGCGCTGCGCCACCTGCGAGATCGTCAGCGGGCGCTTGCGTTCCGAGAAGGCCTCCAACACGGTCAGCCCGCGCGCCAGCGACAGCATGAAGTTGGGATCGCCGGCAAAACTGGCGAGCAGGTCGGCCTGGGGCCGGGCAACGCGGACGGTGTCGGCCTGTGCATGGCCAAGACCGAGGGGGCGGAGGACATCCATTGGGAGGTGTGTTGTCTGGGGCTTGTTGTCCGATAATCGCGCAATCTTAAACCGGCTGGCCGCCAGGGGCCAGCCTTTGCTGCATTCGCGCATAGCCCGCATGGCACGAGGGCTGGATGCTGCACTGCATCAGCGCCCGCGCCGCTCCGCGATCTCGTAAAGCGCCATGCCTGCCAGCATGGCGCCGACAAAGCCCCAGGCCTTGGCGTAGCCGGCACCCAGCGCCACCAGCGCCGGGCCCGGGCAGAAGCCCGCCAGGCCCCAGCCCACGCCGAACGCCGCGCTGCCCAGCACCAGCCGCGGCGTGACCGCGGCCAGCGCCGGCCACTGCATCGGCAGCCCCAGCCAGGAGCGCTGGCGCCGGCGCGCCAGTGCGAAGGCCACCACCCCCACCAGGATCGCGCCGGCCATGACAAAGGCGAGCGACGGGTCCCAGGCGCCGGCCAGGTCGAGAAAACCCAGCACCTTGGCCGGGTTGGCCATGCCGGAGAGGATCAGGCCGATGCCGAACACCAGCCCGGCCAGCAATGAGAAGAGCGTGCCCATCGGTCAGCCTCCCAGCCAATGACGCTGCACCAGCACCGTCAGGAAGCCCGCCGCCATGAAGGTCAGCGTGGCGGCCAGCGAGCGCACCGAGCCCCGCGACAGGCCGCACACGCCGTGCCCGCTGGTGCAGCCGCCGGCGTAGCGCGTGCCGATGCCTACCAGCAGCCCCGCCGCCAGCACCTCGCCCCAGCCGGCATCGATCTGAGCCGCGGGCATGGCATCGAACGCGCCCGCCAGCCACGGCGCCAGCAACAGCCCGATCACAAAGGCGGCGCGCCAGGCGGTGTCGCCGTGCGGCAGCTTCAGCAGGCCGCCGACAATGCCGCTGATGCCGGCAATGCGGCCGAGACCCAGGATCATCAGCGCCGCCGCAAGGCCGATGACCAGCCCGCCGGCCAGCGACAGCCACGGCGTGAAATGGGTGAAATCAATCTGCATGGGAGGAGGCGCGCGAAAGGGCGCGGAGCGGCCGCAAGTGCAGCCCGAGGCCCGGATTATAGGCGCCGCATGCCAGGCGGGCGCCCAAAAAAAAAGTCGCCGCTGGGGAGCGGCGACCGGGGAAGGTCGTCATTCAAGAGGGGGTCTTGGTGACGGAAAAAGTATAGACATTTGAATTAAGACATTACATACAACTTTGGTAGGGTACGGCGGGCTCACATTTGTTGGGTGCTTATGCTGGCCGGCTCAGAAGGGTTTGCCCAGGAACAGGTAAAAACTGTATGTGCCTGCGGCGGCGCGTCCATAGGCCAGGTAAAGCGGGCCCAGCGGACTGTCGAGCGCCAGGAAGACCGAGCCGGACTTGAGCAGCCCGGTCGGGCTCCCCGGCACTAGCGGGTCGCCCATGCGGCCCGCCTCCAGCGAAAAGCCTGCGTACACGCCTTGCAGCAGGGTCTGGCGCGCCAGCTTGTTGTAGTACACCAGCCGCGCAAACTGCATGTTGCCGCCCAGCAGCTGCCCGGTGGCATAACCGGATTGCTGCAGGAAGCCGCCCCACTGAAACAGGTCATAGCGCGGCAGCGGATTGCCGCCGATATTGCTGCCGACCTTGAAGGCGAGCGAGACCGTGTTGTCGCCGAACGAGTGGGCATAGATGCCGTCCGCCTGCGCTTTGACATAAGCCTGGTCTGCACCCAGCCCCGGCTGCGAGGCGTAGATGTGCAGCCGGGCCGCATAGCCGAAGCGCGGGAAGTCGACGCTGTCGAGCTGGTCGAAGAAGAGCCGCCCGGTGATGGCGCCGCGCCGGATATTGCCCGGGCCTGGCGACAGCGACTCAGGGCCGGTGCTCAGGGTGGCGTGTTCCGAGCCGGTCTGCACGCCCACGCGCAGCTCGCCGTACTTGGTGAACTGGCTGCCCGCGTCCAGCGCGATGTCAAAGCGGCGCAGGTCGTAGGTGGCGATGCGCGTGCTGCCCTGGAAGACATTGACCGGGCGCCGCTCCAGCTCGATGCGCGGCGCGATAAAGAAGTACTGGCGCGTATCCAGCGGCTGGTAGAACTCACTGATCAGCGACGAGGTCTGGCCCACCTGAGCATCGGTGCGCCATTCGGCGCCAAGCGCGTTGAGCCAGGTGCGCCGGTAGCTGCCCACCAGGTTGAAATAGGCATCGCCGCGGAAATCCGAGCTCAGCCCGAGCCCGAAGCGCAGGTAGTCGGGACCGTAGGATTTCTCCACCGCATTGACCGCCAGCACGCGCTTGCCGGGCTCTTCCAGGATGCCGTAGTTGACGTGCTCGAAGTCGCCGGTGCCGAACAGGCGGCGCATGTCCTGGTCCAGCGTGGCCTGGTCGACCGGCTGCCCGGGCTTGGTTTCCATCACCGCGGTGGCGTAGTCCGGGTTGACGCGCTGCAGCGGCGCCAGCCGGATCTCATCGACCGGGCGGGTGTCGGGCGGCTGTACTGCCTGTTGCCTGGCGCGCAGTTGTGCATATTGCGCCGGCGGCAGCGCCAGCGGCGCGAGGCGGTCCGCGACCTTGCGCGCGGCGGCCTCGCCGATGGGGATGGTTGCCGGCAGGTGGTCGAAGTCGGTCGCGGAAAAATCGCCCAGCGCCGGCTCGATCAGCACGTCGGTGGGCCGCAGCGAGGCCAGCGACGCACGCACGTTCTGCTCGGTCAGGATATTGAGCATCTGGCCGGTCACGCCGATGATCGAGGTCAGCTCCTCACGCTTCATCAGCGGCGTGCCCAGGTTCACCGCGATCACGACATCGGCGCCCATCTTGCGCGCCACGTCTACCGGCAGGTTGTCGGTCAGGCCGCCGTCGACCAGCAGGCGGCCCTCATACTCGGCCGGCGCCACCGCGCCCGGCACCGACATGCTGGCGCGCATCACGTTGGCCAGCTCGCCCTGGCTGAACACCACCGGCGTGCCCGCCACCAGGTCCGTGGCCACGGCGCGGTAGGGAATCGGAAACTGGTCGAAGTCCCGGTAGCCGGGCACCTTGGCCAGCTGGCGCAGCACAGTCTCCAGCTGCACGCCCGAGACCGCGCCCTTGGGCAGCAAGAGGCCGCTGGCCTGCACGCCGATCTCTGGCGTGAACAGGTTGGTGAAATCGTCCTGCTTGCGCCGGATGGTCAGGTCCTGGCGCGGCGGGCGTTCCTTGAAGATCTTGTCGGTGCTCAGGCCGCCGACCAGCCGCTCCATTTCGGCGGGCGCCATGCCGGTGGCATAGGCGCCCCCCACCAGTGAACCCATGCTGGTGCCTGCGATGCAGTCGACCGGGATGTGCATTGCCTCCAGCACCTTGAGCACGCCGATATGCGCCGCGCCGCGCGCGCCGCCGCCCGAGAGCACCAGGCAGATGCGGGGGCGCGCGCCTGCGGCCCGCTGCGGCGTGGCCGCGGCGGCCTGGTTCGCGGGCGGCTCAATGGCCGGCGCCGCCGGCATGGATGCCGGCTCAGCGGCCAGGACCGCGCCCGCAGCCAGCGCCAGGGCCGCCGGTACGAGCAGTTCGCGCAAGCAATGGAATGGGGCTGCCCTCATGGCACCGGGGGTTCGCAATCGGTTCTCTGTCGGCCGCAGCGGGCGGCAGTGGCCCGGCCCGGCGGCAGCCGGGCGGGGAGGTCTGACTATCTTCGGGCAAAATGCGGCATGCAGGCCGCCCGCTCGCGGCCGTGCAAAAACAATTCATCACGCCGTTCGGAAGCGTGCAGATCGGCACGCGGCCCCGTGGTGCCCTGCTCTAAGATGGACACAGGCGCGGTGCTTGGGGGTTGCATGTACGGTTATTTCTTTTGCCAGACCGCCGCGGGGCAGCTCACGCTCATTCCCCGCGAGAAGGACTGGATGCTGATGCTGGGCAATGGCGTGATGGGGAGGTTCCCGGATGCCCAGGCAGCGGTGGATGCCCTGCACGCAGGCACACTGCGGGTGCAGGGGCGGCGCATCGATGCCAGCGCGCTGGGCGTGCCGGCACGCGCGCACGACTGGCTCTACCATGTACTGAGCCGCTGACGCGGCGCACCGGCGGACGCGCTGTCCCGCCAAAGGGGGAATCGCCATGACTGCCCTGGTCGAGTGGACCCGCGAGCATACCTGCCGGCTGTTTCCGATGTCGGCCGAATACCACCGCAGCGACGGCAACCAGGTGCAGGTCAGCTGGCAGGCCGAGCCAGCCGGCTCGCCCGGACGCTGTCGTCTGAGCGCGGCCCTGCAGTTCGACCAGAGCGTGATCGACGCCGTCTACCTGGCCGACGCCCCCGAACTTGCCCGCATCGGCGCCAGGCTGGCCAACGTGGTGTCGCGCCGGCTTGCCGAGGACGACATCGCCTGCCTGGCGGGCACGGCGCTGGTGATCCCGGTCGGCGAGGGGCTGCTCAGCCACTGAGGGGTCCGGCGGCAGGCCGGGGCCGGCGGGAATATACTGGCGGTTGATCCGCCATTGCGCCTGTTCGCGAACTGTCAGTGTCCCAAGCGTCCCCCGCCGTGCCCCCCGACGACCCCCGCCCGGTGCCGCCAGAGCGGCCCGGCGATGACGAGTGCTGCGGCTCCGGCTGCGATCCCTGCATCTTCGACTACTACTACCAGGAGATGGACCGCTACCGCGAGGGGCTGCGTGCCTGGGAGGCGCGCCAGGCGGCGCGTCATGCCGAGGATCCGGCAAGTTGAGCGAGCCGCTGCAACCCCCGCACCCACCGTCCGCGCTGTTCGATTTCGTGCAGCGCCACCCGCGCCTGTTCGTGCTGACCGGCGCGGGCATCAGCACCGATTCCGGCATTCCCGGCTACCGTGACGCGCGCGGCCAGTGGCAACGCTCGCAGCCCATCACGCTGCAGGCCTTCCTGGGCTCGCACGCGGGGCGCCAGCGCTACTGGGCGCGCAGCATGCTGGGCTGGCCGGTGGCGTGGCAGGCGCGACCCAATGCCGCGCACCATGCGCTGTCGCGCCTTGGCGCGCACGGCCGGCTCACGGCGCTGGTCACGCAGAATGTCGACGGCCTGCACCAGCGCGCCGGCAGCGAGGGTGTGATCGAACTGCATGGCAGCCTGGCCAGCGCCATCTGCCTGGACTGTGGCACGCGCCATGACCGCGCCGACCTGCAGGACTGGCTGCTGGCACAGAACGCCGCGTTGCGCGATGTGATCGCCGAGCCCGCCGCCGATGGCGACGTGCATTTCGAATCGCCGCTGTTCGCGCAGTTCCGCGTGCCAGAGTGCGGGCGCTGCGGCGGCATCCTCAAGCCGGACGTGGTGTTCTTCGGTGAATCCGTGCCGCGCCCGCGGGTCGATGCCGCGCGTGCGGCACTGGAAGCAGCGGATGCCATGCTGGTGGTCGGTTCGTCGCTGATGGTCTATTCCGGCTACCGCTTCTGCGTCTGGGCCGGACAAATGGGCAAGCCCGTGGCCGCGCTCAACCTGGGCACCACGCGGGCGGACGCGATGCTCGCGCTGAAGGTCGAAGCCGGATGCGCGCCGACACTGCAGGCGCTGGTGTCCCGGCTGGAGCAGGGCACAACAGAACCGCGTTGACGCGATCGCCGCACAGGCATAGCATCGTCGAACTACTTCTTCGAAGTCTTCAATTCCCACCATGACCGCAGACCGCCAACGCCCCGTCAACGCCGCGCCCCCGGGCCGCGCGTTGCCATGCGTGCGTCGCCAGCCTGCGTTCACATCTGTCGCGCCGCCGCCGTTCATCGGCGGTGCGCACCCGCCGCCGCCGCCGCGCGGCTGACGGGCACGCCCCCCAGCCTCATTCGTCTCCGGTAGTCCCGTATCCGTGTGCCTGCGCGCACGGCAGCCGCACGCCTATGCGCGCCTGCCGCCGTGCCATGGCCGCATGCCGATGCGCGTTGCCGGAGCCTGCCAAGCTGACGACAGATGCCATCCATGACAACCGACAAAGACTGCGCGGCGCAATTCGACGCCGCCACCGGCACACGCACCACCAACACCTCCGCCTGGGCCACGCCCCTCTTCGTGCTGCTGTGGAGCAGCGGCGCCATCGCCGCCCGGCTGGCCCTCGACCACGCCACGCCCTTCGCCTTGCTGACGCTGCGCTTCGCGCTGGTCTGCGCCGTGCTAGGCGCGATCGGCCTGGCCAGGCACCGCCTGCTGCCGCCGCGCGGCGAGCGGCTCTACACCGCCCTGACCGGCTTGCTGCTGATCGGCGGCTACTCCGTCTTTTACTTCCTTGCGCTCGACCACGGCATGACACCCGGCGTGCTCGCCACCGTGCTTGGCGCCCAGCCGATGCTGACGCTGCTGCTGACCGAGCGGCGCTTCAGCGCCGCACGCATGGCGGGCCTGGCCCTCGCGCTCGCCGGGCTGGCCATGGTGGTGGCGGACAGCCTGCTGCTGGCCAGGCTGTCGCTGGCGGGGGTGCTGTGCGCGCTGGCCTCGCTCGCCAGCATGACCGTCGGCGCTATCCTGCAGAAGCGCATCACGCGAGCACCCGCTGAAGTGCTGCCGCTGCAGTACGGCGTGAGCCTCGCGGCCTGCCTGCTGTGCCTGCCGTTCCAGCCCTTCGCCTTCGATGCTTCGCTGGCTTTCGCGCTGCCGCTGCTGTGGCTGGCGCTGGTCATTTCGATCGGCGCGACGCTGCTGTTCTACCGCCTGATCCGCGCGGGCAACCTGGTCAACGTCACCAGCCTGTTCTACCTGGTGCCGGCGGGTACGGCGGTGCTCGACTACCTGCTGCTGGGCAACCGGATGGCGCCGCTGGCGATGGCGGGAATGGGGGCGGTGCTGGCGGGGTTGGGGGTGGTGTTTCGGGGAGGGCGAAATCCGATGCGCGGGTGATCTGAAATTTCGCCGGCATCGTCCCGCAAGTTCCGAAATGCACTGCGGAAAGGTCGAAATCTCGCGCATGCGGCAGCCAGGGCAGCGATCGCGCCCTATGCTGACCCGTTTCGACAACGCGTTCCTCCATTCCCATGCAAAGGCTGGCCGCCGTCCCCGGATACAAGCCGCTGCTCGCCGCCAGGATTGTCAGCGCCCTGACGGTGTGGCTCGACGCCACCGTGGTCTTTTCGCTGCTCGCCTTTCACTGGGGCGCGGATGCGACCGCGGCGGGCGTTGCTGCCTCGCTGTTCGTCATTCCGGTCCTGGTTGGCGGGCCCTTCTTCGGCTGGCTGGCCGACCGGCGCAATCCTGCCGCCATGCTGGTTGCCAGTTACGGCGCGCGCGGCATCACATCGTTGCTGCTGCTCATGGCGCCAGACCTGAGCGTGTTCGTGCTGCTGGTCATGCTCAAGGCGCTGGCCAATGCCAGCGCCTTGCCGCCGGAACAGGTCATGGTCCGATCGATGCTCAGCCATGCGCAGCTTGCCGCCAATGCCGGCATGATGACGGTGGCCGACCAGATCACCAAGGTCTGCGCGCCCCTGATCGCGGCCGGCACGACCGCGCTGTATGGGCCAATGTCGGGACTCTGGCTTTCGGCCGGCCTGTCGTTGCTCGCAATCGGGTGCCTGGTGCCGCTGCGCGACAGGGCGCGCCCGGACGCTGCGCAAAGCGCGCCAGCACGAGGCGCGTTGCGGCTGGGGCCACTGATGGCGCTGCTGCGCGGCAGTCATGCCGTGCGGGTGTCGTTCGGCTGCGTGTTCATGCTGACTGCGACATTCGGACTCTACGATCCGCTGCTGGCGCTGTTCATGAAGTCGCAGGGGTTGCCGGCATCGGCTTTTGGCATGCTGGTGAGCGGCACCGCCGCGGGCGCCGTGTGTGGCGCGCTGGCGTTCCCGCGCCTGTACCGGTGGTGTGGCATCCGCCTGGCGCCGCCCGGTCTTGCGGTGGTAGGGCTGACCGTGCTGATCCCCGGCGTGCTGGCCGGCAGCGGCATGCCCGAGATGCTGTGGCTCGGGCTCTGGGTGGTGAATGGCTGTGCCTATTGCCTGGCGTGTCTGAGCCAGGCCGTGGCGATCCAGCAGCAATGCCCGCGCCATTGTCTCGGCAGCGTCAGCGCCACCGCCAGGAGCGTGCAACTGGTGGCGCTGGTGCTCGCGCCGCTGCTGGGCGGCGTGCTGGCGCGCAAGATCGGGATTCCGCTGGTGTTCGCGCTGAGCGGCGGCCTTGCCATTGCCGGTGGCTGGTTCTGGGCCCGGCGTGCGCAACGCGGCAGGCTGAACAATCAGCGAACCCAGAGCAGGCCGGCCCGTAGCCTACCGCTGCTTCACCTCCACCCGCACCTCATCCTTGCCCACGGTAATCGCCCCCGGCTCCACGTCCTTGCCGCCGACGCGCAGTTCCTCGGGCTTGAACGTATAGACCGGATAGTCCTTCAGCAACTGCTGCGCGACCACGGCGCCGATGGCGTTGAGCTGTTCGCGGTATTGCCCCATGCCGGCGACTTCCACCTGCTGCACGGTCGGGTTGTCGAGCAGCACCGCGCGTTTGGCCGGGTCGTAGCGTACGCCGCTATTAAGCGCCAGCTTGCCGTCCACCGGCGGGGAGGGCAGCAAGGCGTTGGTCAGGCGTGCGTCGACGTGGGTGGTGACGCGGTTGTTGGCCTCGTCCAGCACCAGCCGGGGATGGCTGAGCTGCACGCTGACGACTTCGGCGTAGCGCAGCGTGGCGGGGAAGCGTTTGTCCAGCGCGGTCTGCAGTTCCTGCTGGCTCAGGGAGTACTCGCCGGTCCAGATGTTGTAGCCGGCGAATGCCGAGGACGCACCAGCGGCACCGGCGACGCAGGCAGCGGCAAACAGCAGGGAGGGGTTCAGACGCATGTGGCGGATGGGGCGCGCCTGTCGACGGCGCCGTGGATGGAGTCAGCCTGTCAGACCGCGCGGGCGGGGTGGCGTTCCGTCACATCGGCTATCGGCCTGCATGGCGCGGGCCGCGTCCATCAGTAGTGCGGCGGGATTTCCTGCTGGGGGTCGGTTTCGGCCGCGGTGTTGGCGGCGCTGCGCACCTGCTGGTACAGCGCGCGGAACTGTTCCTGCAGCAGGTCGATCTGCTGCTGTTGGCGCGCCACGGTGCTGTTCAGGGTATCAAGCAGGTCTTCCTGGAAGGCAAGCTTGATTTCGAGTTCGTTGATGCGATCGTCCATGGCAAGGTTTCTCCGGCAGGCGGCGCATTGTAAGCCCATACGCTCACGGGGCGCGTCGCTGCCGGGAAACCTGCGCGATGCGCCGCTTACTTCGGTGCCGTCAGCAGCATCCACATGATGCCGAAACGGTCGGTGACCATGCCGAACTGGTCGGCAAAGAAGGTCTTGTCCAGCGGCATCACCACCTGGCCGCCTTCCTTCAGGCTGTTGAAGGCCTTTTCGACCGCGGCCTTGTCAGGGTAGTTGATCGACAGGCCGAAGCCCTGGAAGTTGGGCTGGTTCGAGCAGCGGCCGTCGGAGGCCATGATCACGCTGTCGCCGATCTGGAATTCCAGGTGCATGACCTTGTCTTCGGTGCCGGCGCCGGGCTGGCAACCTTGGCCGGCCTTGTCGGCCTCCGGGTTGTCCTTGAACGTCATCCGCATGTTGACCTTGGCGCCGAGGGTCTTCTTGTAGAACTCGACGGCTTCATCGCAACGGCCTTCGAAAAACAGATAGGGCTGGACTTGCATGACAACTCCTGTAGGTAGGCCGCCGCTCGGGCGGCCGTGGATATCGGCATGGCGCGCGAATCAGGCGGCGCGCTGGCAACTGGCGCACGCTCTTGTGTACGCCGTCCACAATACCTTAGCAAAGAAAATGGACGGCGTCCACATCAAATGAGCGGAGTGTGTGCGGACCGGGTGGCGGGCGGGAAGCCCACGGTGCTGCACTAGAATGGCCGCGACACCACCAAGCGCCAATCCCTTCGACCGTCCCGCCCCAAACGGAGTTGCCTTGCGTTACGAACTGACCGACCTGCGCCTGTTCCAGGCCATTGCCGATGCGCAAAGCCTGTCAGGTGGCGCATCGGCCACGCATATCACCGCGTCGGCGGCGAGCTACCGGCTGAAGAACCTGGAGCACGCGATGGGCACGCCGCTGTTCGTGCGCACCGCGCGCGGCATGGAGCTGACGCCGGCCGGTGAAACCCTGCTGGTCCATGTGCGCGAACTGCTGCTTGGCGTGGAGCGCATGCATGGCGAGGTGGGACGTTTTTCTGCCGGGCTGAAGGGCAATATCCGGCTGCTGGCCAACAGCAGTTCGCTCAACGGCTTCATCATCCCCAGCGTGAGCCGCTTCCTGCTGGCCAACCCGGATGTGAACATCGACCTGGAGGAGCGCGCCAGCCAGTCGATCCTGGCGGCGGTGGCGGCGCATGAAGCCGATGTCGGCATCCTGGCGGGGGATTTCCAGACTGGCGGCGAAGCCACCGGCGTGCGCTCGGTGCGCTATGCGCGCGACGAGCTGATCCTTGCGGTGGCCGCGGATCACCCGCTGGCGCGCGAGCCCGAAGTGCGTTTCGGCGCGGCGCTGGCCTTCGACTTTGTCTGCATGAGCCGCACCAGCAGCAACTTCCTGTTCCTGCGTGACATGGCGCAGCGCGCGGGCAAGGGGCCCAACGTGCGGCTGCATGCGCACAGCTTCGATGCGGTGCTGTCGCTGGCCGAGGCCGGCGTGGGAGTGGCGCTGGTGCCGCGCAGCGTGGCGGCGCAGGCCCTGCGCGAGGCACGCGTGGTCGGCGTGCGGCTGGCTGAGCCATGGGCCCTGCGCGAGCTGAACCTGATCGTGCGCGCGGACGGCAAGCTGCCGGCGTTTGCCGAGGCCTTTGCGCAGTTCCTGCTGAACGATCCGCGCGTGGTGGCCACGCGCGAAGGCGGCGCCGTGGCGCCGTAAGCACTGCCCCGCGCTTCAGCGCTTGCGGTTCAGGAAGGTGGCCATGTGCTGCTGCGGCTCGCCGGTGTCGAAGGCGCTGCCGAACTCGGTCACGCTGTTGTTGATCGACACTTCCAGCGGCGCATCCTCCCACTCGCGCAGCAGGCGCTTCTGCTGACGCACCGCGGCCGGGCCGAAGCCGGCCAGCAGCGCGGCCACGCGTTCGATTTCCAGGTCCAGCTCCGCCAGCGGCACCACGCGGCTCACCAGCCCCCACTGCAGCGCCTCGGCGGCGTCGGAGATCTCGCCCGTCAGCAGCATCCATGCAGTGCGCGCATTGCCGATCAGGCGCGGCATCAGCGCGGCGTGGATCACCGACGGGATGCCGACCTTCACTTCCGGCATGCCCAGTTGTGCGTTGTCGGCGGCGATGCGGATATCGCACGCCAGCGCCAGTTCCAGCCCGCCGCCCAGGCACCAGCCCGGCATGCGCGCGATCACTGGCACCGGCAGGTGGCGCACGGCGTCGCACAGGCGGCGCAGGCCGCTGATGAAGGTCTCGGCGCTGGCGCGGTCCAGCGCGGCCATTTCCTTGATGTCGGCGCCGCCGACAAAGCCTTTCTCGCCGGCGCCGCGCAGCACCAGCACGCGTACCGCGTCGTTGCCGGCCAGCGCTTCGATGGCGCGCGTGAGCGATGCGATCACCGGCGTACTCAGGATATTGAGCGAGCCCGCCTGGCGGATAGTGACGGTGGCGATGCCGCGCGCGTCGATCTCGACGCCGGCGTGCGGATCTTGCTGAAGTGCGCTCATGTCGTTCCTTGTGGCTTACTGGAGCCTGGTGAAGTGGATGTCCTCGACGACTTGCTTCCAGTGCGCATTCTGCGCCCGGATCAGGTCGCCGAAGGCCTTGCGCGAAGTCGGTGCCGGGATCGCGCCTTGCTTTTCGATGGCGGCGATCACCTCCGGCTCGGCCAATACCTGGCGCACGGCGTCGTTGAGCTTGTCGAGGATGGCCGAGGGCGTGCCCGCCGGCGCGCCCAGGCCGAACCACGACGGGTTGTTCATCGCCGGCAGGCCGGCCTCGGCATAGGTCGGCACATTGGGCAGCACCTTCAGGCGCTGCTTTGCGGCGACCGCCAGCGGCTTCAGGCGCCCGCCCTGGATCAGGCCCGACGACGACGGGATATTGTCGAAGACCACCTGGATCTGGCCCGCCACCGCATCGTTGAGCGCCGGGCCCAGGCCCTTGTACGGCACGTGCAGCATGCGCGTGCCGGTGGCGTTCATGAACAGCTCGCCGTTCATATGGCTCAGGCCGCCGTTGCCGGACGAGCCGAACGAGTACTTGCCCGGGTTGGCCTTCAGCAGCTTGATGAACGACTGCAGGTCCGTGGCCGGGAACGCCGGGTTGACCACCAGCACGTTGGGCACGTCGGCCAGGTTGCTGACCGGCGCGAAGTCCTTGACCGGGTCGTAGGCGGTCTTCAGGTAGACGTTGGGGTTGACCGCGTGCGAGCTTTCCACTTCCATCACCAGGGTGTAGCCGTCGGCCGGCTGCTTGGCCGCGTAGGCGCTGCCGACAGCGCCGCCGGCGCCGGGGCGGTTCTCGACCACCACCGGTTGCCCCAGCACCGGGCCCAGGCGCGTGCCGACGATGCGCGCGATGATGTCGGTGGTGCCGCCGGCGGCGTAGGGGACGATCAGCTTGATCGGCCGGTCGGGATACGCGGTGGCATGCGCGGCGCCGCTTGCGCATGCAGCCAGCAGCGCGATGGCGGTGAAGGTTGGTTTCATCGGTGTCTCCGTGTCAGTGTTTTCGGTCTTGTGGGTAGCTGCGCGCCGTTCAGCCCGCCGGGCTGTGTTCGCCCAGCAGCGGCGGCGGTGGCAGCGGCAGGTCGTGCCCGGCCAGCATCGGGTTGCGCACCATGGGTACGCGGCCCATGACGGGGTGTTCGGCCACCTGCAGCAGGCCGCGGTGCTGCACCTGCGGGTGGGCGAAGACTTCGTCCATGGTGTGGATCGGCCCCCAGGGCACGCCGGCCGCATCGAAGGCATCGGTCCACGCAGCACGGGCGCGCGTGGGGAAGAGACCGGTCAGCAGGGCGCGCAGCGCGGGCAGGTGCTCGATGCGCGCGGAGTTGGTGGCGTAGCGCGGGTCCTGCGCAAGATCCGGCATGCCGGCCACGGCGCAGAAGCGCGCGAACTGGCTGTCGTTGCCGATCGCCAGGATCAGGTGACCGTCGGCGCAGCGGAACACCTCATAGGGCGCGCAGTTGGGATGGGCATTGCCGCTGCGCTGCGGGTTCTGGCCCGACACCAGGTAGTTGGCGGCCTGGTTGGCGTTCATCGCTACCGCGACATCGAGCAGCGCGATATCCAGGTGTGCACCCAGCCCGGTCGCCTGGCGTTGGTACAGCGCGGCCAGGACTGCGGAGGTGGCATACATGCCGGTGCTCAGGTCGACCACGGCGACGCCGGTGCGGAGCGGGCCGGCGCCGGGCGTGCCGTCGGGCTGGCCGGTGTAGCTCATCAGCCCGCCCATGCCCTGGAACACATAGTCGTAGCCGGGTTTGTCCGCCATCGGCCCGCTCTGGCCGAAGCCGGTGATCGACAGGTAGACCAGGCGCGGGTTGATCGCCTTGAGCGTGTCGTAGTCCAGCCCGTAGCGGCGCAGCGTGCCGACCTTGTAGTTCTCGACCAGCACGTCGGCCTCGCGCGCCAGCTCACGTACCTGCGCGGCGCCCTCGGGCGTGCCGTAGTCGATTGCGACCGAGCGCTTGCCGCGGTTGCAGCAGATGAAGTAGCCGGACAGGCGCTGCGTGTCGCCGCTGCCCTCGGGCGCTTCCAGGTAGGGCGGGCCCCAGCCGCGGGTATCGTCGCCGCGCTCCGGGTGCTCGACCTTGGTCACCTCGGCGCCCAGGTCGGCCAGGTTCTGGGTACACCAGGGACCAGCCAGGATGCGCGACAGGTCCAGGACCCGGACTCCTTCCAGGGCGCGATGCAGCATGACGACTCCGCTTTCAGACAACAGTGCGGCGGAGTATAGGGAGGGGTCCTGGAGCGAACCAGTCGAGAGTTTTGAAAGGCGCGTTCGCGGGATTTGAATGGTCCGGCAGGCCCGGATGCAGGTGGCGCCGACGCCCCCGCCAGTTCCGGCGTTTGGCGCGTGGGCGCTGCCGTGTCACAATTCGCGTTTGGCACTGACTCGGCACGTGACTCGGCCGGCCGCGTCGCCGTGCTTCCCGCCGCCCCGGCGCGCGTATTGGAAGCCCGCCCAAGAGCCGACAAATTCACTTAGATTTTCTGGCGATGACTACCATCCTGCAGCACATTCCTTCCGGCCAGCGCGTCGGAATCGCCTTCTCCGGCGGCCTTGACACCAGCGCGGCACTCCTCTGGATGCGCCAGAAGGGCGCGATTCCCTACGCCTACACCGCCAACCTGGGCCAGCCGGACGAGCCGGACTACGACGACATCCCGCGCCGCGCCAAGGCCTACGGCGCCGAGGAAGCCCGCCTGGTCGACTGCCGCACGCAACTGGTGGCCGAAGGCATCGCCGCCATGCAGTGCGGCGCGTTCCATATCTCGACCGCCGGCATCACCTACTTCAACACCACCCCGATCGGCCGCGCCGTCACCGGCACCATGCTGGTTGCTGCGATGAAGGAAGATGGCGTCAACATCTGGGGCGATGGCAGCACGTTCAAGGGCAATGACATTGAACGCTTCTACCGCTACGGTCTCCTGACCAACCCCGGCCTGCAGATCTACAAGCCGTGGCTGGACCAGCAGTTCATCGACGAACTGGGCGGCCGCGCCGAGATGTCGGAGTTCATGCGCCAGAACGGCTTCGACTACAAGATGTCGGCTGAAAAGGCGTACTCGACCGACTCCAACATGCTGGGCGCCACCCACGAAGCCAAGGACCTGGAGCAACTGGATTCGGGCATCCGCATCGTGCAGCCGATCATGGGCGTGCAGTTCTGGCGCGATGACGTGGAAGTCAAGCGCGAAGAAGTCACCGTGCGCTTCGAGGAAGGCCAGCCGGTTGCGCTGAACGGCCAGACCTTCGCCAATGCCGTCGACCTGTTCATGGAAGCCAACCGCATCGGCGGGCGCCATGGCCTGGGCATGAGCGACCAGATCGAGAACCGCATCATCGAAGCCAAGAGCCGCGGCATCTATGAAGCCCCGGGCCTGGCGCTGCTGTTCATCGCCTATGAGCGCCTGATCACCGGCATCCACAACGAAGACACCATCGAGCAGTACCGCGACAACGGCCGCCGCCTGGGCCGCCTGCTGTACCAGGGCCGCTGGTTCGACCCGCAAGCCATCATGCTGCGCGAAACCGCCCAGCGCTGGGTGGCGGGCGCCATCACCGGCGAAGTCACCATTGAACTGCGCCGCGGCAACGACTACTCGATCCTGAACACCACCTCGGCCAACCTGACCTACAAGCCGGAACGGCTGACCATGGAAAAGGGCGAGTCGATGTTCACGCCGCTGGACCGTATCGGCCAGCTGACCATGCGCACGCTGGATATCGTCGACACGCGCGAGAAGCTGCAGACGTATGCCAAGAGCGGCCTGCTGTCGTCCAAGGTCAGCGCCTCGCTGCCGAAGCTGGAAGACTGAGCTTCGCTGCGCCTTGCCTGACGGCGAGGCAGCCAGAAACCGGCACCCTCGGGTGCCGTTTTTTTCGTCTCGGCGTTTTCCCCAGCTGTCCCGGAATGTCAAACGTACGTCCCGGAATATCAAACCGCGCGGTCCCGATCGCCAGATACTGCCTGCGCTCGTCACCCTTCGGGGGCGGGCTGTGAACGCACGGCGGCGCGAAGACCGCCGGTCTGCTTCCGGAGACGCCCATGTCCAGACCCCGCCTTGCCCTTGCCGCAGAGTCGGCCACGCCGGCCCTGCCGGCTGCTGCCGGACTGCGCTACGCGTGGCTCGTCTTTGCGCTGACCTTCGCGCTGCTGCTGTCGGACTATATGTCACGCCAGGTGCTCAACGCGGTGTTCCCGCTGCTGAAGGCCGAATGGCAGCTCGGTGATACGGAGCTGGGCGCGCTCGGCGGCGTGGTGGCGCTGATGGTGGGCGTGCTCGCGATTCCGCTGTCGCTGCTGGCCGACCGCTGGGGACGCGTGCGCAGCCTGATCCTGATGGCGGCGCTGTGGAGCCTGGCCACGCTGGGCTGCGCGGTGGCGGACAGCTTCGGCCAGATGTTCCTGGCGCGGCTTTGCGTTGGCATCGGCGAGGCGGCGTATGGCAGCGTGGGTATCGCGGTGGTGGTGTCGGTGTTCCCGCGCCATCTGCGCGCCAGCCTCAGCGCTGCGTTTATTGCCGGCGGTGCCTTCGGCTCGGTGCTTGGCATGGGGCTGGGCGGCGTCCTGTCGGCCCACTTTGGCTGGCGCATCGCCTTTGCCGGGATCGCCGGCTTCGGCCTGGTGCTGGTGGCGTTCTACTACCTGACGATCAGCGAGCATCGGCTGCGCGGGCTCCAGCAACGCATGGGTGCGGCCAACGGCGACGCGGCGCCGGCCCGGCAACTGGAACCGCGCCGGATCGTGCGTGAGCTGCTGACGGTGCCTTCCATGCTCTGCGCCTGCGCGGGCAGTGCGCTGCAGCTGCTGGTGATGGCGGCGCTGCTGGCCTGGCTGCCCAGCTTCCTGTCGCGCGACTACGGCATGGCGTCCGGGCGCGCCGGCGTGGCTGCGGCAATGCTGGTGCTGATGGCCGGCGTGGGCATGGTGGCCTGCGGTGCGCTGACCGACCGCGTGGCGCGGCGCGTGCCCGCGCGCAAATGGCAGATGGCCATCGCCTACAGCGTGGTCTGCTGCGTCCTGCTGATGACGGCGTTCCGGCTGCCCGCGGGCCACGCGCAGCTGGTGCTGATCGGCGCGGGCATGCTGGTGGTGGGCGGCACCGCCGGCCCCGCCAGCGCGATGGTGGCCAACCTGACGCGGCCTGCCATCCATGCGACCGCCTTTGCCACGCTGACCCTGATCAACAACCTGCTGGGGCTGGCACCGGGCCCGTTCCTCACCGGCGTGCTGGCAGACCACATCGGCCTGACCGGCGCCCTGCAATGGATTCCGCTGGCCGGTGCGGCCGCGGTCCTGCTGTTTTGCATCGGCCGCCGGCACTACGCGGCGGACCTGCGCCGCCTGGATGGCCACTCCGTGCCTCACGTTGTTCCTGCCTGACTCTTTCCAATCCGACCATGACTGCTACACCCACCCACACTGTCCTGATGGTGCCGGGCTTGCGCGACCACGTCGCCGAGCACTGGCAGACGCTGCTGCAAGCCGAACTGCAGGCGCAGGGGCACGATGTCCGCTGCGTGCCGCCGCTGGAGCACGACAAGCTCAGCTGCGCGGCCCGCGTCGCCGCGCTCGATGCGGCGCTGGCGGCCATCGACAAACCGGTCGTGCTGGTCGCGCACAGCGCCGGCGTGATGATCACCGTGCACTGGGCGGCACGGCACCAGCGCCAGATTCTGGGCGCGCTGCTGGTGACGCCGCCGGATTTCGCGCAGCCGCTGCCGCCTGGCTATCCGGCGCAGGACGCGCTGGTGCAGGGGGGCTGGCTGCCGACGCCGCTCGCGCCCTTGCCCTTCCCCAGCCTGGTTGCTGCCAGCGGAAACGACCCACTGGCCAGCCATGCGCGCGTCACTGAGATGGCCGCCGCATGGGGCAGCCGGCTGGTGGATCTGGGCAACGTCGGCCACCTCAACCCTGCCGCGGGCTACGGCCCGTGGCCGGGTGCCCATGACTTGCTGGCGGAACTGGGCACCCTGGTCACGCACGATTCGTGACCTCGCCGCGTCCGCGGCACAACAAAAGAATCCGGCCGCAAAGGCCGGGCAACCAAGGAGGAGATAAATGAAAACCAGAAGCACCGTCATGGCCCTGATGCTGGGCAGCCCGCTGGCGGCCGCCGCGCAATCGTCCGTCACGCTGTATGGCGTGGCGGACGTCAATGTCGAATACGTGAACCGCGTCGGCGCCGTGCCCGTTGCCACTAACGGCTTCAACCCAGGGCCGGGCGACAAGGTGTTCCGCATGGCCTCGGGCGGGCTGTCCGGGTCGCGCTGGGGCCTGCGCGGCGCGGAAGATCTTGGTGCGGGATGGCAGGCGTCGTTCGTGCTGGAAAGCGGCTTCAGCCTGGACAACGGCACCATGCAGCAGGGCGGTCGCCTGTTCGGCCGCCAGGCCTTTGTCGCCCTGCAGCGCGCCGGCATCGGCCAGCTCAGCCTGGGCCGCCAGTACACGTCGATCTTTGAAGCGCTGGCGAACTTCTCGCCTACCGCCTACGCCACGCAATATGAACCGGTGGTGCTGCAGGCGGGCGCCAATTTCCGTGAGGACAACACGGTCAAGTACACCGGCCAGTTCGGCCCGCTGACGGCGCGGGCGCACTGGTCGTTCGGCGCCGGGCTGGCGCTGCCGCAGACTGTTGGCATTGCCACCCCGATCGGCGGCAATGGCGAAGTGCCCGGACAGTTCCGGCGAGACACCGCCTACGGGGCCTCGCTGGCGTATGCCACCGGACCGTTCGGCGCCACCATCGGCTATGACCAGTGGAACCCCACCATCGGCACCAGCAGCGGCACCGTGCGCAAGGCCGTCGTGGCAGCCAGCTATGCCTTCGGCCCGGCCAAGATCATGGGCGGCTATCGCTGGGGCCAGAACAAGAATGCCGCCGACGTGGTGATCCAGCGCGACGACTATTACTGGATTGGCGCCAACTACCAGGTCACCCCGGCCGTGGGGCTGACGCTGGAGTACAACTACGACAATGTCAGGAGCCTGTTCGGGAATACGCAGGTCGCTAACCCGTGGCAGATTGCCTTTGTCGCCAACTACGCGTTCTCGCGGCGCACTGATGTGTACGTGTCCACTGCCTATGCCCGGAATGCCGGGCTGATGCTGGAATCGCTGGCTACGGTCTATGCCAACAGCCTGTCGCTGGGGAACAGCTATGCCGCGGCAAACGGGCAGAAGAGTATGGTTGGTGTGGCGTTGGGGGTGAGGCACAAGTTCTGAGCTGGGTGCTGTGGCCTGGGATCCTTGGCTTGTTGCCAAAGCCCCCAACTCCGCAAGAAACCTCTCCTTCATTCCCCCGCCTGCGCCCGCCATGCCGACACGCTGCATCCAAAACGCCCGCTGAACCACCGCGAGAACGCGCTCAGAGACGAAAACCCCAGCAGCGCGGCCACTTCCGACAGCGGGCGCTCGCGGTTCTCCAGGTAGCGGATCACCAGGTCGGCACGGACCTCGGCGAGGATATCGGAGTAAGTCGTATGTTCCTGCCCGAGCCGCCGATGCACGGTGCGCCGGTCGACGCTCAGGTGCTGGGCCACGCGCTCGACCGAGCACAGTCCGGTGGGCAGCAGCGCGTAGACCAGCTTGCGCACCATGTCCGACATGCTCGCCACGGTCGACTGCGCCAGCAGCGTGCCGAGATAGTGCTTCACCTGCTGCGCCATCACCGGGTCATACGACGGCAACGGCGCTTCCAGGTCCGAGGCCAGGCAGACGATGCCGTCGAAATCCTGGTTGAAGGTGCAGGGCATGCCGAACACACGTGAAAACGTGGCCGCACTGGCCGGTGCCGGGTGGGTGAAGCAGAGGCTGCGCGGCCGCCAGGACTGCCCCAGGAACAGCCTCAGCATCCGGAACACCACGCCGACCGCAAGGTCGGCGGCCTGCCGCAAGGTGCCGGGCGCCTCGCTGAGCACCTGCAGCCGGATCATCACCAGGTCTTCGCCGTCTTCGATGCGCATCGACAGCGACTCATTCTGCAGGCCCATGTAGCGGACCATCGACTCCAGCGCGCGGCGCAGCGTGGGTTCTTCACGCACCACGAAGGCGAGCGGGCCGAGGTTGGAGAACTCGCGCAGCTCGGCCATGCGCAGGCCGAAATCGTCGACCCCGGCGGCGTGCGCCGACGCATCCAGCAAGCGGCCGACCGACGCCGCAGGGATGCGGATATCGGGATCGAGCAGGACCGAGCGGTTGATCTTTGCCGCCCTCAGCTGCTGGTATGGATCCAGCCCCAGCGAACGCGCGACTTCCACGTAATTGGTCAGGCTGGCGCTGCGCAGATAGTAGGACATGGGCGGATTCCGTGCTTTCCCTGAGTGTCCCGAAATGTAAATCGGATGTCCCGGATCGTCAAATCGCGCCAACTCGTTCGCCGATACTTCAAGCACTAACCAACCGGAGCCATCCATGCAATTCCTTGACGATTCCCTGCACCCCGAAAACATGGACAAGGTGGTGATCACCGTTGCGCCCTATGGCCCGGAATGGATGCCGCAGGACTTCCCCGAAGACATCCCCGTCACCATGGAAGAGCAGGTCCAGAAGGCCGTAGATTGCTACAACGCCGGCGCCACGGTGCTGCACCTGCATGTGCGCGAGCTCGACGGCAAGGGCTCCAAGCGCCTGTCCAAGTTCAACGAGCTGATCGCCGGCGTGCGCGCCGCGGTGCCGGACATGATCATCCAGGTCGGCGGCTCGATCTCGTTTGCGCCGGAAGACGACGGCCAGGCGGCCAAGTGGCTGTCCGACGACACCCGCCACATGCTGGCGGAGCTGGAGCCCAAGCCCGACCAGGTGACCGTGGCGATCAACACCACGCAGATGAACATCATGGAGTTGCTCTATCCGGAATACCTGAAGGGCACCTCGCTGGAACATCCGGCCTACCAGGCCGCCTATCGCGAAATGACCGTGCCGGCCGGCCCGGGCTGGGTGGAAGAGCACCTGCGCCGGCTGCAGGCCTCGGGCATCCAGCCGCATTTCCAGCTGACCGGCATCCACGCGCTGGAAACGCTGGAGCGGCTGGTGCGCGCCGGCGTCTACACCGGCCCGCTGAACCTGACCTGGATCGGCATCGGCGGCGGCTTTGATGGCCCCAACCCGTTCAACTTCTTCAACTTCGTGCACCGCACTCCGGACGGCTGCACGCTGACCGCCGAGTCGCTGCTGAAGAACGTGCTGCCGTTCAACATGATGGCGATGGCGATGGGCCTGCACCCGCGCTGCGGCATCGAAGACACCATCATCGACCAGCACGGCAACCGCATGACCTCGGTGCAGCAGATCGAGCAGTGCGTGCGCGTGGCGCATGAACTGGGCCGCGAGATCGCATCGGGCAAGGAAGCCCGCGAGATCTACCGCATCGGCACCTGGTACGACAGCGCCGACGCCACGCTGGAAGCCAATGGCATGGCGCCTAACCGCAAGACGGGGCAGAAGAACCTGCCGCTGCGCGCGGCGGCCTGACGCTGGCCGCAGGGCCGGCATACCGGCCGGCCCTATGCACTACCGGAGTCCGTGATGCATCACCCTGACGCCCTTATCAATCCCTGCATCAACATCTGCCGCATGGACCTCGCCAACCGCTATTGCCAGGGCTGTGCCAGGACACGGCTGGAGATCGGCCGCTGGGCGCAGATGAGCGAGGCAGAACGCATGCAAGTGCTGGCGGCGGCGCCGACCCGCCGCGGGCAGCGTGCCGCTACGGGCTCTCTGCCATGAACCAGGCCGCCTCCCTCTTCATCCAGGTCGGGTTCGACCTGGTCTGCCCCTGGTGCATGATCGGCAAGCGCCATCTTGAAACAGCGCTGGCGCAGCTGGCCAAGGAACGGCCCGATGTAGCGGTCACGGTCGAATGGCGCAGCTGTCTCCTGTTTCCGACGCTGCCGCCGGCCGGCATCCCCTATCGCAAGTTCAGCCTCGCGCGGCTTGGCAGCGCCGAAGCCGTGGCGCTGCGGCAGGCGCAGGTATGCGCCGCGGCGCGCGAGGCCGGCATCACGCTGCAACCCGACCGCATCGAAGTGCTGCCCAACACCGTGCTTGCGCATCGCCTGATCCGGTACGCGCGCCAGGCTGGTGGCGAAGCGGCCGCATCCGCGCTGATCGACCGATTGTTTGAAGGCTACTTCCTGCGCGGTGAGGACCTCGGCAATCCGCGCGTGCTGCACGCGGCAGCGATCGCCTGTGGCATGCCGATGCCGCAAGCGGTGGCGCCAGCCACTGCGCAAGACCTGGCGTGGCTGCCGCCGCTGCATGGCGAGGAGGTGCCGCTACCCAATCCCGGCCTGGGCGTGCCGCGCTTCGTGATCAACGGTGCGCCGCCGAT
This sequence comes from Cupriavidus sp. CP313, assembly GCF_054072015.1. Taxonomy (NCBI): domain Bacteria; kingdom Pseudomonadati; phylum Pseudomonadota; class Betaproteobacteria; order Burkholderiales; family Burkholderiaceae; genus Cupriavidus; species Cupriavidus sp. CP313. Next base: position 96,489 of record NZ_JBSVZB010000013.1, read on the forward strand.
CGCCGGCGCCAGGCCGCCGCGTGCCTTGCTGGAGGCAATGCTCCGGGCGCTGGCCCGCGCGGCTCCCGCTTCCCCACCCCCGCCTGGCATCGCGCTCACCGCCCGGTGACGCCGCGCCGGGCAATGCTGGACAGAAGATCCATACTACATAACGGAGACAACATGCCCACCCACCCTTCATTCCTGCTGCGCATCGCCGCCGTGGCGGCCGGCCTGGCGCTGGCGGCCCCCGCTGCCATGGCCTGGACCAGCAAGCCGGTCCGGATGCTGGTGCCCGCCCCCGCGGGCGGCACCATGGACGTGCTCGCCCGCCTGCTGGCCGACCAGTTGTCGGCGGACCTTGGCCACCCCGTGGTGGTCGACAACAAGCCGGGCGCCGGCGGTGGCATTGCCATCACCACCATGCTGGCCGCGCCTGCTGATGGCCAGACCATCATGGTCACCGCCAGCAATGTGCTGACCGAGATCCCGCATGTGCTCAAGCAGCCGTTCGACCCGCTGAAAGACGTCAGGCCCATCGCCGCCGTGGCGCGTTCGCGCATGGTGATGATTGGCGCGCCTGGCCTGCCGGCCAAGGACCTGAAGGGCCTGGTCAGCTATGCCCGGGCCAATCCGGGCAAGCTCAGCTTTGCCTCGTACAGCGCCGGCACCGCTTCGCACTACGCCGGCATGATCATGAACCAGAAGGCCGGGCTGGACTTGCAGCATGTGCCCTTTGCCGGTTCCGCGCCGGCGCTGACGCAGGTGATGGGCAATCAGATTGCCGTGATGTACGACGGCATGGTGACCTCGCTGCCGATGATCCGCGCCGGCAAGGTGCAGGTCTATGCCGTGGCGTCGAAGAGCCGCTCGGCGCTGCTGCCGCAGGTGCCGACCTTTGCGGAAATGGGTTACCCGGACATGGAGTTCAGCAACTGGGTGGGCGTGATTGCGTCGTCAAAGCTGTCGCCCGAACTGGCCGAGAAGATCCACGCGGCTGCCTACAAGGCCGCGGCTTCTGCCAAGGTGCGTGACCGCATGGAGGCGCTCGGCTATGAGCCGCTGCCGGCGCAGCCCCTGCCGCAACTGAGCGAATCAGTGCGCGCGGAGTTCGAGCGCAATGCCGGCATCGTCAAGGCGTTCAATATCCAGCCCTGAGTTAGTTCCCGGCAACGCAAAAGGGCAGCCTCATCCGAGGCTGCCCTTTCTTCTTCTTGCTGCCGGCTCAGGCGCCGGTGCTGCGCAAGCGCTTCTTGTCGATCTTGCCGACGCTGGTCTTCGGGATCTCGTCGACAAACAGGATCCGCTCAGATTCCGGCACCGCATACTTGCTGAGCCGGTTGGCCTCGACGCGCGCCAGCAGCGACGTACGAATCGCATCCGCGGTCACCGTTGCACCTGGCTTGCGCACCACGAATGCCATCGGCCGCTCGCCCCACCGGGCGTCGGGCACACCGATGACCGCGCACTCCTGCACGCCCGGCACCTGCGTGACCAGGCTCTCGACCTCGATCGACGAGACCCATTCGCCGCCGGTCTTGATCACGTCCTTGATCCGGTCGACGATCTGCACGAAGCCGTCGTCGCCCATTACCGCGATGTCCTGCGTATGCAGGTAGCCGCCGGCCCACAGCTCGGCCGATGCCTCGGGCTTGCCGTGGTATGCCTTTGTCAGGAACGGCGCGCGCAGCACGATCTCGCCGCGCGCCCGGCCGTCGCGCGGCACGTCGTGCATGGACTCGTCCACCAGGCGGAAGTCCACCATCGCCACCGGCCGGCCCGTCGAGCAGCGCATGCGCACTTCGGTCTCATGATCTCGATGCGCGTCGCCTGGCGGCAACTGGGCCAGCGCGACGATGGGGCCGGTCTCCGACATGCCATAGCCGGCAAACACATCCATGCCGCGCTCGAGGGCAGCCTCGCACAACGCCGGCGGCAGCGCCGAGCCGCCGATGATGAGCTTCCAGCCCGACAAGTCCTGGCCGCTTGCCTGCGCCGCCTGCAACAGCATCTGCAGCAAGGTCGGCACGCAGTGCGAGAACGTGACCCGCTCGGTCTCGCGCAACTGCAGCAGCATGTCCGGCGCATAGCGCCCCGGCAGCACGATGCGCAGCCCGAGCATGACCGCGACATACGGGATGCCCCAGGCGAGCACGTGGAACATCGGCGTGATCGGCATGTAGACGTCTTCCCGGTGCAGGCGCTGCCCTTCGCGCGGCGCGCACAGGCTGGTGGCGGAGGCCAGCGCATGCAGCACGATGTCGCGATGGCTGTAGCACACGCCCTTGGGATCGCCTGTGGTGCCCGTCGTATAGAAGGTGGCGGCGCGGGTGTTCTCGTCGAATTCGGGGAAGTCGAAGTCGGGCGAGGCCGCGCGCAGCAGCGTCTCGTACTCGCCGCAGAATGGCAGTGATGTCGGCGACACGTGCTGGCCGTCGGCCAGCAGGACAAAGCTGCGCACGCTGGTCAGCTGGCCGCGAATCTCTTCCATCACCGGCAGGAAGTCCGGATGGAGCAGCACCACCTCGGCGCCGGAATCGTTCAGCGTGTACAGGATCTGCTGCGCCGACAGCCGCACGTTGACCGTGAACAGCGTCGCGCCCATCATCGGCACGCCGAAATAGCATTCCAGGTAGCGGTGGCTGTCCCAGTCCATCACCGCCACGGTGGTGCCGTGCGCTACCCCCTGCGCGGCCAGCGCGGAAGCCAGCCGGCCGACGCGCTGGCGGAATTCGCGATAGCTATGGCGCAGCTGCCCGCGGTACGTGATCTGCTGGTCGCCGTGGAGCGACAGCGAATTGAGCAGCAGCTGCCTGACGAGCAAAGGATAGGCGTAGGCCTGCGGCGCCGCAGGCACAAGGTTTGGTTGCATGTCTGTCTCCGTCAGAACGGCACGTCGCCGATGATGCCGGCGCGTTCCATCTTGCGCACCGTGGGCGCATAGTCCTGCACCGCGTAATGCTGGGTGCAGCGGTTGTCCCAGATCGCCACGCTGTTCTTCTTCCAGCGCCAGCGCACCTGGTACTCCGGGACCTCCGCCTGCGCGCACAGGTAATGCAGCAGATCGCCCGCGCCGGGCATGAAATCCTTGCCGAAGCGGACCACATCGTCGCGGTGGTAGTTGGCAAAGTGCGAGGTGAAGGCGTTGACGAACAGGACCTTCTCGCCCGTCTCCGGGTGGGTGCGCACCACGGGATGCTCCACCATCGGGAACTGCGCCGCCAGCGCGGCACGCTTCTCCGGCGGCATATTGGCGCCGAAGGTGTGTTCGATGCTGTGCTTGGCGCGCAGGCCTTCAATGCGGGCCTTGATGTCCTGCGGCAGGCGCCGGTACGCCTCGCCCATGTTCACCCATATGGTGTCGCCGCCCACTGCCGGCGTTTCCACGCAGCGCAGCACGCAGCCCATCGGCGGCGCCTGGCGCCAGGTGGCGTCGCAATGGAAGGAGTTCTCGTAGTGCTCGACCTTGCTTTCGGGCGACTTGTAGATCTGCACCAGGCCCGGGTGTTCCGGGTCGCTGCCCACCACCGGGTGGTCTTCCAGTTCGCCGAAGCGGCGGGCAAAGGCAACGTGTTCGGCGCGGGTGATGTCCTGGTCGCGCAGGAACAGCACCTTGTATTGCAGCAACAGCGCCTTGATCTCGGCGAACAGGCCGGCGTCGCGTGATGCATCGGCCAGGCTGACGCCGCTCAGTTCGGCGCCGATGGTGCAGGTCAGGGGTTCTGCATGCATGGTGTTGTCTCCTCTGTTGTTGATCTCAGATGACGAAGATCGACGAGCCGGTGGTGCGGCGCGCCTCCAGGTCCTGGTGCGCCTGCACCGCATCTTCCAGCGCATAGCGCTGGTTGATGCCGATGCGGATGCGGCCCGCGCCCACGTGGTCGAACAGCTCGCCCGCCAGCGCTTGCTTCTCCGCCGGGTCGGCGATGTAGTCGGCCAGCGCCGGGCGCGTCAGGAACAGCGAGCCCTTCATTGCCAGCAGCACCGGGTCGAACGGCGGAATCGGGCCCGACGCGGTGCCCACGCACACCATGGTGCCGCGCCGCTTGAGCGAATCCAGCGACGCCATGAAGGTGGTCTTGCCGACGCTGTCGAACACCACCGAGACCCCCACGCCATCGGTCAGCTCGCGCACGCGCTTGGCCACGTCTTCGCGGGTGTACTGGATGATGTGGTCGCAGCCGTGCGCGCGCGCCACTTCGGCCTTGGCTTCAGTGGACACCGTGCCGATCACGGTCAGGCCCAGCAGCTTGGCCCACTGCGACACGATCAGCCCGACCCCGCCCGCCGCAGCGTGCAGCAGGATGGTGTCGCCCTGGCTGAACGGATAGATGCGGCGCATCAGGTAGGCCGAGGTCAGCCCGCGCATGGTCATGGCCGCGGCAGTTTCGAAGGCAATGCTCTCCGGCAGGCGGATCAGCGGCGCAGCCGGCACCAGGCGCTCGGTGCTGTAGGCGCCCAGCGTGTTGACGAAGCCGGTGTAGGTGACGCGGTCGCCCGCCGCCACGTTGGTCACGTCCGGGCCGACGGATACCACCACGCCGGCGGCTTCCACGCCCATGCCGCTGGGCAGGGGCACGGGATAGGTGCCGTTGCGGAAGTAGGTGTCGGCGTAGTTCAGCCCCACTGCCACGTGGCGGATGCGGACCTGTCCCGGCCCCGGCTCGCCCACTTCCATGTGTTCGTAGCGCAGCACTTCGGGGCCGCCGGTCTCGTACATACGGACAACGTTTGCCATGGTCTTGTCTCCTGGAGTTTCGTTGGTGCAGAACATGCTGCAGATGCAGGGAACTGTAGAGATTGCCGCCCCGGCCGGCTTTGCATTGGCTACCGATGACTTTGCATTTCATGCCACGCGGCCCTATGATCGCTGCTGCGGCGGGCAGGCTGCCCGCCGGCAACGGACAACGCATCGCAAGGCAATGCTGGCTTGGAAACCCTGATACGTGCTGCCGCACTGACCAACTTCCTCGAGGTTTCGCGCGACCTCGGTCTGGACCCGCAGCCGTTGCTGCGCCAGGCGCGGTTGCGGCGGGCCTGGCTGGACGATCCCGACCAGCGCGTCCCGGTCAGCGCCTGCGTGGCGCTGCTGGAAGCCGCCGCGCAGGCCTCGGCCTGCCCGACCTTCGGGCTGCGCATGGCGGAGTCGCGCCAGCTGTCGGATTTTGGCGTGATGAGCCTGCTGATCAGCCAGCAACCCACGCTGCGTGCCGCGTTGGCCACCACCATCCGCTACCGGCACCTGGTCAATGACTCGGTGGCGCTGTTGCTCGAGGATGCCGGCAGCGCGGTGGTCATCCGGCAGGAAGTGCTTAGCGAAGCGCCCTCGCGGCAGGCCACCGAGCTGGCCATCGGCGTCGTATTCCGCATGTGCGCGCTGCTGCTGGGCCCGCGCTGGCAGCCGATCGCCGTGAGCTTCACGCATGCGGCGCCGGCCGACCTGCGCACCCATCGCCGCCTGTTCGGTTGCCCGCTGGAGTTCAACGCGGACTGCAATGGCATCATCTGCCGCGCGGCCGACCTCGACGCGCCGAACCCGACGGCGGACCCGGTCATGGCGCGCTACGCGCAGCAGTTCATCGATACGCTGCCCCGCGCCAACCCGCAATCCATCGGCCATGAAGTGCGCGCCGCCATCTACCTGATGCTGCCGATGGGCCGCGCCACCTGTGAAGCCGTCGCGGAAGGCCTGGGCCTGAGCCTGCGCACCATGCAGCGCCAGCTCGACGACGCGGGCGAAACCTTCACTGACATCCTGAACGACGTGCGGCGCGAACTGGCGCGACGGTACGTGGAGAATCCGCGCTATTCGCTGCTGCGGGTGTCGCAGTTGCTGGGGTATGGATCGGCCAGTTCGTTTACCCGGTGGTTTTCGGCGCAGTTCGGGATGGCGCCGGCCAACTGGCGCAGGGATCACGCGCAGCGCTAGCGCGGGGCGATGCCGTCAGCCTGGCGCGCCGCGGAGCGTCCCGCCACGCGGCTGCTGAGGGACTGGGTGAAGGCGACGTTCGCCGGTTAAGGGCTGGGCTACTGTAGAGTTACACAATTCTGAGCAAGGCTTGCATGTCGCCAGGTGATTGCCCATGCTATATCCCGTCCATATCGAGCCCGGTGACGCGACCCGCGCGCACGGCATCACCTTGCCCGATTTCCCGGGCTGCTTCTCCGCTGCCGACGATTGGTCGGACATTCCCGCCAAAGTCCAGGAGGCCGTAGAAGCGCACTTCGCCGATGGCGAACCGATCCCCCGCACCGTCCGACGTGCAACGCTGGGTTGATAGTCGGCAGTACGAGGGTGGTGTCTGGCTACTGGTTGATATCGACCTGTCGCGCGCGAGAATCGAGTGACCACACCGGCCATTGTCCTTGCCGTTGCTTACGCAGCAACGCATGATTTCTCTAAGCAATTGCGTAACGAGATCCGGCTGATTGCGGGGCTGGGCATAGAAGGCGACGCCCATGCCGGCCAGACCGTCAAGCACCGCTCACGGGTTCGCGTGGATCCCACGCAGCCCAACCTGCGCCAGGACCACTTGATCGGCGCGGAGCTCCATGCCGAACTGGCCCGCGCCGGTTTCGACATCGGACCTGCCGACCTGGGCGAGAACATCACCACGCAAGGCCTGGACCTGCATGCGTTGCCCGTCGGCACGCGGTTGCAGCTTGGCGCGAGCGCCATGGTCGAACTGACAGGCCTGCGCAACCCCTGCGGGCAGATCGAAGCCTTCCGGCCGGGTTTGCTGACGCAGGTGCTGGGGCGGGCCGAGGACGGCACGCTGATCCGCAAGGCTGGCGTCATGGGCGTCGTGGTCACTGGCGGCGTGGTGCGTCCTGGCTATGCCATCTCGGTCAGCCTGCCGCCGCCACCGCATCGCGTGCTCGAGCGCGTATAGCGCGCCAGCCTGCCCCCTGCGGCAAGGCGATTCCCTCCGGCGTACACTGTGGCTCCCGATCTCCGGAGACCCGTATCCATGCCTGCCCTGCGCACCCTCTATCCTGAAATCGAGCCCTATGAAACCGGCACGCTGGATGTCGGTGAGGGGCATGTCATCTCCTACGAGCGCGTCGGCACGCCCGGTGCCAAGCCGGCGGTGTTCCTGCATGGCGGGCCGGGCGGTGGCATTTCGGCGGAGCACCGGCGGCTGTTCGATCCGGCGCGCTATGACGTGCTGCTGTTCGACCAGCGCGGCTGCGGGCGTTCGACGCCGCATGCGGGGCTGGAGGCCAATACCACCTGGCACCTGGTCGACGATATCGAGCGCTTGCGCGATCTGGCCGGCGTCGAGCGCTGGCTGGTGTTCGGCGGCTCATGGGGCTCGACGCTGGCGCTGGCCTATGCGCAGAAGCACCCGCAGCGCGTCAGCGAACTGGTGCTGCGTGGCATCTACACGGTGTCGCAGGCGGAGCTGGATTGGTATTACCAATACGGCGTGTCCGAGATGTTTCCCGACAAGTGGGCGCGCTTCCAGGCGCCGGTGCCCGAGGCCGAGCGCGGCAACATGATGGCCGCGTACCGCAAGCTGCTGACCGGTGACGACCAGGACCAGCAGGTGGAAGCGGCGCGCGCATGGAGCGTTTGGGAAGGCGAGACCATCACGCTGCTGCCGGACGCCGACAACAGCGCCAAGCATGACGACGGGCACTTCGCGCTGGCGTTCGCGCGGCTGGAGAACCACTACTTCACGCACCGCTGCTGGCTGGAAGACGGGCAGCTGCTGCGCGACGCGCACAAGCTGGCCGACATCCCCGGCGTGATCGTGCACGGCCGCTATGACATGCCGTGCCCGGTGCGCTATGCCTATGCGCTGCACCAGGCGTGGCCCACGGCCGAATTCCACCTGATCGAAGGCGCCGGCCATGCATGGACCGAGCCGGGCATCATGGACCAGCTGATTGCTGCGACCGATCGCTTTGCGGCGCAGCGGTAGTCGCGCGCCGACCACCACCGAAGATCACCACCGGAGACCACGATGGAGCTATACGCCCACCCGTTTTCGTCCTATTGCCAGAAGGTCCTCGTTGCGCTGTACGAGAACGCCATCCCCTTCGAGTTCCGCATGCTGTCCCCCGAGCACACGCAGAACATGGCCGAGCACTCCAGGCTGTGGCCGCTCAAGCGCATGCCGGTGCTGGTGGACGGCAGCCGCACGGTGTTCGAGTCCAGCATCATCGTCGAATACCTGGATCAGCATCACCGCGGCCCCGTGCGCTGGCTGCAGGAGTCGCCCGACGCCGCGCTGGAAGTGCGCATGCTCGACCGCTTCTTCGACCAGTACGTGATGACGCCGATGCAGCGCATCGTGGCCGACTACCTGCGCCCGGCGGAGCACCGCGATGCCTATGGCGTGGCCGAGGCGCGCAAGCTGCTTGACTCGGCCTATGCCTGGCTTGAGCCAATGCTGGCGGGGCGGGAATGGGCCTCGGGTAGCGCCTTTACGCTGGCCGACTGCGCCGCCGCGCCGTCGCTGTTCTATGCGGACTGGGTGCATCCCATCCCCGATGCGTGCGGCAACGTGCGCGCCTATCGCAACCGGCTGCTGGCGCGGCCATCGTTCGCGCGCGCGGTGGACGAGGCGCGGCCTTACCGCCCGCTCTTCCCACCGGGTGCGCCGGACCGGGACTGACGGGCAAGGTCAGGGCGCGGGTGCGGGTGTTGCTGGACTACCTGGCGCAGGCGATTGCGGGGTTGCCGGGGTTGACCCCGGTGTGAGCGGCCGGCTGGCGCTCAATGCAACCGGCCCCGCGCCACCAGCATCGTCAACGGCCGCGCCAGCAGCGTGCTGGCCAGCGCCATCAGCAGCAGCCCGGAAAACGCCGCGGTGCTGATGATGCGCGCGTCCAGCAGCACGGTCAGCACCACCACCTCGACCAGGCCCTTGGTCTGCAGCAGCGTGCCCAGTGCCAGCGATTCGCGCCAGCCCATGCCCGCGAGGCGCGCAGGCAGCGCGACGCCGGCCATCTTGCCGGTGATCGCGATGGCCAGTGACAGCGCTGCGATCAGCAGCGTCATCGGGTTGTCCAGCGAGATCTCGGTGCGCAGCCCGGCGGCAAGGAAGAAGAAGGGCAGCAGCACCACCACCGTGACCGGTTCGAGCTGCTGGCGCACACGCTGCGCTTCGCGTGCGGGCCATACCAGCCCGGCGACGAAGCCGCCCATCACATGGTGCAGCCCGGCCAGTTCTCCCAGGAATGCCGAGGCCAGCACCAGGAACAGTGCCATGGCCAGCAGCATTTCTGTTTCCGGCGCGCGGCGGCGCAGCAGCCATGCCAGAGCGGGGCGCACCGCCAGGAACATGAACGCCAGGTAGGCACCGGCGCGGGCCGCCACGGTGAGGGCGCTGGCGCCATCCTGGCCGCCATGCTGCAGCAGCACCAGTGTCAGGAACAGCCACACCCAGGCATCGTTGACGGCCGCGCAGCGCAAGGCCAGCTGGCCCAGGTGGGTGCCGGTCAGGCGCATCTCGCGCAGCAGCGCACCCAGCACCGGCAGCGCCGTGACGGCGGTGCAGATCCCCATGGCGCAGGCAAACCAGTAGGGGCTGGCCAGTTCCCCGGCGACCGGCCAGCCGGCCGTGGTCATCCACCAGCCGGCAGCGGCCCCCAGCGCGAACGGCGCCGCAATGCTGCCCAGCGAGATCTGCAGGGTCGCGCGCCAGTGCGCGGGCACGCTGTCTTCGCGCAGGTGCAGGCCGGTCAGGAAGCAGAACAGCGTCACCGCCAGCCACTGCAGGCCGGACAGCATCGGCAGGCGCTCGGGCCCGAACAGCGCGGTCCAGCCCTGCGGCGCCAGCTGCCCGAACACCGACGGCCCCAGCACGATGCCGGCCAGCACCTGCACGCCGACCAGCGGAAACACCGACCGCAGGCCGGCACCACGCCACAGCAGGTAGGGCAGCGCGACCACCAGCATCGCCTGCAGGAAGAAAATGCTGACCCCGTTCATCGGGTCACCCTGGCGTAGCATGCGCCAACCGGCGCAACGTGTTCAGACATCGATTCAGGCATGGTTGATGGCAGCGGAGCCGCTCGGCACCAGCCGCCAGTAGCGCGGGGCGGTGGGCATCTCCGGTGTGGTCAAGGTCCGAAAGTCGGTGGCGCAGAGCGCCAGCACATGGCCGTCATGCAGCCAGGTACAGGCGTTGGCGCGCTGCGCGCACGACCCATCGAGCGTTAGCGCATGACCCAGCAAGGTGGCGAACAGGCCGCCGCCGTACAGCTTGAGCCCGGCTTCCTTCAGCGTCCAGGCATGCGCAAACTGGTGCATGGTATCCGCTGGCGTCACGTGGCTGGCAAGCGTGGCGCGCTCGGCCTCGGTGGTGATCGCACCATAGAGTGCGTCGAGGCCCTTGCGTGGCCGCACGGGTTCGAGATCGAGGCCAAGGGCGTTGCTGCCCACGGCGCAGGCGATCCGGTCACCGCTGTGCGAGATCGACAGGCGGGCCGGCACCGGGCCGCAAACCTCGGGCGGCGCATCCGCGCCATCCGTCAGCGTCCAGTCTTGCCAGGTGCCGCCGAAAGCTTCGGCCAGCAGCGTGCGGGCCAGCCAGCGGCCCGCCACGAACTGCGTGCGCCGCCGGGTTGCCTGCATCGCAGCCAGGCGCGCGTGCTCGCCTTCAGACATCCACGACTGCGCGTCGGGTGCCTGCGTGGCAAGCGCCGTCACGCATCCAAGGCGCAGCCAGGTTGCCATTACTGCGCGATCTTGGCGTAGGTGCCCTTCAGCGCCACGCCCACCACCACCGCACCGGCGTGGCATTCATAGTCGGTCGCGCTCGTGACCTCATTCTTCTTGTAGTAGCTTACGATGTCGATGACGGCATTGGCGCCCTTGGACTTGGCCGTGTCCTGCAGCGCGATCAGCGCCGACAGCGCGGCCCACCGGCAGCCGTCCTCGTCGCTCTTGCCCACGCCGTTGGTCTTGCGGTTGGAGACGTCCGACTCCAGGCGCTCCAGCACCTTCGGTGTCTTCTGCCCGGCCAGGTAGAAGCGGAAGGAATCGTCGAGCTTTTCCTTGGCTTCCGGCATGTTGAGCACTTCCTGCAGCGGCAGCATGTACTTGGTGTCGCGGGCGAGCGCGGGGGTGGAGAGCAGGGCGCTGGCGCAGATCGTCAGGGCGACGGCGGAGAGAACGGGCTTCATAGACCTTCCTTCTTCTGGTTGATATGCGGTTGGCAATCTAAAAAGGACTTCAGTCTTCCCAACGGCGGAACACCAGCGATGTGTTGATGCCGCCAAAAGCGAAGTTGTTGCTCATCACGTAGTCCACCGCCAGCTCGCGCGGGGTCTGCATGATGTAGTCGAGGGGCGCGCAGCGCGGGTCGGGGCTGCTCAGGTTCAGCGTGGGCGCAAACCAGCCGTCGCGCATCATCTCGATGCTCATCCAGGCTTCGAGCGCGCCGCATGCGCCCAGCGTATGGCCCATGTAGCTCTTGAGCGAGCTGACTGGCATGGCGGGGCCGAACACGGCATGCGTGGCGTGCGACTCGGCCACGTCGCCGTGGTCGGTGGCGGTGCCGTGCGCGTTGACGTAGCCGATGCTGGATGGCTCCAGGCCTGCGTCTTCCAGCGCCAGGCACATCGCCACGGCCATGGTTTCGGCCTTGGGCTGGGTCACGTGCGCGCCGTCGCTGTTGGTGCCGAAGCCGACGATCTCGGCCAGGATGCGCGCGCCGCGCGCCTGGGCGTGCCCCAGTTCCTCCAGCACCAGCGTGCCCGCGCCTTCGCCCAGCACCAGGCCGTCGCGCCCGCTGTCGAAGGGGCGCGGGGTGGCCTGCGGGGTGTCGTTGCAGGTGCTGGTGGCAAAGAGCGTGTCGAACACCGCCGCCTCGGTGGCGTCGAGCTCTTCCGCGCCGCCCGCCAGCATTGCCACCTGGCGGCCGCTGCGGATGGCCTCATAGGCGTAGCCGATGCCCTGGCTGCCCGAGGTGCAGGCGCTCGAGGTGGTCACGATGCGGCCGGTGATGCCGAAGAACACGCCGATATTGACCGCCGTGGTGTGGGGCATCATGCGGATATAGGTGGTCGCGCTGATGTCCTCGGTGGTGCGCTCGCTGCGCATGCGACCGAAGTCGGCGACCGCCTCGGGCGTGCCGGTGGACGAGCCGTAGGCGATGCCAAGCCTGCCGCTGGCCAGCAGCGGGTCGCCGATGAGGCCCGCGTCCTGCAAGGCCGCCTCGCTGGCCAGCACCGACATCAGCGCCACCTTGCCCATCGAGCGGGTCCGCTTGCGCGTGTAGTGCGCGGGCAGCGTTAGCGGCGGCACGGGCGCGCCCAGCAGTGTGTTCAGGCCCTTGATGCCTTCCCAGTCCGGCATGCGCACCACGGCGCTGCGCCCCGATGACAGGAAGCTGCGCACGGATGCCCAGTCATTGCCCAGCGCGCAGACCGCGCCGGTTCCGGTGATGACGACGCGCTTCATCCGAACATGCCCCCGTTGACCGAAATCACCTGGCGCGTGATATAGCCCGCATCGGGCGACAGCAGGAAGGCCACGGTGGCGGCGACTTCGTCGGGCGTGCCCATGCGCCGCGCCGGGATCATGCGCAGCGCTTCGTCGCGCACGTGCTGCTCGACCATGTCGGTGTCGATCAGGCCGGGCGCTACGCAGTTGACGGTGATCGCGCGCTTGGCCAGTTCGATCGCCAGCGCCTTGGTGGCGCCGATGATGCCGGCCTTGGCCGCGCTGTAGTTGGCCTGGCCGCGGTTGCCCACCAGCCCCGACACCGACGACAGCGTGACGATGCGGCCAGGCTGGCGGCGCTGCACCATCGGCATCACCACCGGGTTGAGCACGTTATAGAAGGCATCAAGGTTGGTATGCACCACCTCGTCCCATTCAGCGCCGGTCATGGCCGGGAAGGCCGCGTCGCGCGCCAGGCCCGCGTTGCACACCACGCCGTAGTAGCAGCCATGCGCAGCAATATCGGCCAGCAGCGCGCTGGCGGCGTCTTCACGGCGGGCCACGTCGAAGCACAGCACGCGGGATTTGCGCCCGCACGCGCGCACCGCGTCGGCAACGGAGTCGGCCTCGTCGCGGCGCGAGCGGCAGTGCACCACCACGTCATAGCCGTCGCGGGCCAGCCGCAGGGCAATGGCGCGGCCGATGCCGCGCGACGAACCCGTGACCAGCACGGTCGGATTACTCATGGCTGTTGTCCTTGCAGAAAGGCCTGCGCATCCGCAGGCTGGAACACGGAGACATTGGCGCGGGCGACCTCGCGGCCGTCCAGTGCCAGGCGGCAGGCAAACTGGCCCAGGCCGTTGTCACCGGTCAGTTCGGCGTGCACGCTGATGGTCAGCTCGCTGCCGATGGGGAAAGCCGGCACGTCGCACTCATAGCGGCGCGAGCCCAGCAGGAAGCCGATGCCGGGCGCGCGGCCGGCGCGCCGGTCGCGCATGCCCGCCCAGGCGGCGATGGCCTGCGCCATGTATTCGATGCCGACCCAGCCGGGCATGCCGGCCGCATCGGTGAAGAGTTGCGCGGCCTGCACCGTGGCGCGTGCCGTGCAGCCTTCGTCGTCGGCATGCACCAGCGCGTCGAGCAGCAGCATGGCGCCGCCGTGGGGCACCACGTCGGCAACGGGTGGCAGGGTAGCCAGGTCTTGCATGCTTAGCCCTCCCCCAGCACCAGTACGCCGTTGCTGCCGCCAAAGGCAAACGACAGGCTCATCAGGTGGCGCGGCGCGCGCCCAAGCGCGCTGCCCGGCCCGGCCACATTCAGCGGCGGCAGCGCCGCATCGGCCACGCCGTCCCACCAGTGCGGCGGCAGCTGGCCGTGCGGGTTGCCGGCGAGCGTCAGCCACATCAGGGCGGCTTCGATGGCACCGGCCGCGCCAAGCGTGTGGCCCGTCAGCGGCTTGGTGGAGCTGACCGGCACCTCGCGGCCCAGCACCGCTGCCACGGCATGGGCTTCCATCACGTCGTTGGCCGGCGTTGCGGTGCCATGCAGGTTGACATAGTCGATCACCTGCGCGCCGATGCCGGCACGGGCCAGGGCCTGCCGCATGGCCAGTTGCGCGCCCTTGCCCTGCGGGTCGGGCGCGGACATGTGGTAGGCGTCAGACGATTCGCCCCAGCCGGCCAGGCGCACCGGCCCGGCTTCGCGCGACATCAGGAACAGCGCTGCGCCTTCGCCGATGTTGATGCCGTTGCGGTTGGCCGACAGCGGGTTGCAGCGCGCGGCGCTGACCGATTCCAGTGAGGAAAAGCCGGCCACGGTAAAGGCGCACAGCGTATCGACGCCGCCAGCCAGGACCAAGTCCGCCAGCCCGTGGCGCAGCAACCGCGCGCCGGCCGCCAGCGCTTTCGCGCTGGACGAACAGGCGGTCGAGATCGTGTATGCCGGTCCGGTCGTACCCATCGTGGCGGCGAGAAAGCCGGCGGGCGAGCCGAGTTCCTGCTGGCCGTAGTGGTAGGCAGGCGGCAACGCGCTGGCGCCTGCCAGTGCCTGCAGCGCCAGCTCGGCTTCACGCATGCCCGAGGTGCTGGTGCCCAGCACCACCGCCACGCGGGCGGGGCCGACGCGGGCGATGGCAGCGTCCACGGCCGGGCGCACCTGGGCCAGCGCGTCAAGCAGCAGGGCGTTGTTGCGGCTGCGATGGCGCGGATCGGCATGCGCGGGCACGGCATCGTCGGCAAGGTCGCTGACCGTGCCGAGCAGCAGCGGACGGCCCGGGCTGTAGCGGTCGGTGACTTCGCCGGCCGCCGGTGCGCCGGCTTGCCACATGGCTGCGCGCACCGCGTCCTGGCCGCGCCCGAGCGCGCAGCGGATGCCGACGGTATTCAGGTATGCCGTCATCCCGCACCGCCTGCGTTCACGTTCGCCTCGGCGGGCAAGTTGCGGATGGTCAGCCGGTAGCCGTCGCGGTGCTGCACGAACAGCGTGGTGGCGGCATCCGGGAAGCGGATCTCCGCCACGGTTTCGCTGCCCTGGCGCAACTGGCGCAGCGTGGGCGTCGCGTCGAAGCTCCAGCCCGCGGGCAGGGCGGCGCGGATCGCCGCGGCCGGCCACAGCGCCAGCTGCAGGTCGCTCAGGATGCGTTCGGGCTGCAGCTCGGCCGGCGCCCAGGGCGCGCGCGATACCTGCAGCGTGGTGCCGTCCCAGTCCAGCCGCGCCAGCACCTGCCCGCCGCCGACGGCTGCCAGGCGCGTGTGCGCGGCATCGGCTTCGAGCAGCGCCAGCAGTTCGTGGCGCTCGGTGCGGCCCAGCACGGTGAACTCGACAGTGAGGTGCTGCTGCAGCTTCAGCTCGCGCTGCAGCGATGCCGGCGGCAGGCGCAGCAGCGCGGTGGCGCCGGCGCCCGGCACCGTGCGTTCGGGAACGGAGCCGGGCGAGGCACAGCCCGCTGCCAGGGCAGCAGCCAATGCCAGTGCGGACAAGGTGGCGCGGGTCATCTGACGTTGCAGAATTCTTCCAGCACCGCCAGCCGGTGGCGCGGTTCGGCGACGAAGGGATTGTCGCGGTCCCACGCGTAGCCGGCCAGGATCGCCGAGATCATGTTGCGGATTTCCGGCGTGGCGTTGGGATGGAAGATCAGCTGCTGGAAGCGGCCTTCATACCAGGCTTCGACAAAGACGCGGAAGCAGTCCACGCCGGCCTTGAGCGGCCGCGCGAAGTCCTGCTCCCAGTCCACGGCCTCGCCGGCGAGCTGGCGCACCAGGCATTGCGCGGCCAGGCTGGCGGACTTGAAGGCGATGGTCACGCCGGACGAGAACACCGGGTCCAGGAATTCGCCGGCGTTGCCGAGCAGCGCGTAGCCGTTGCCCCACAGCGATTTCACGTTGGCCGAATAGCCCGCGATCTGGCGCGCGGGGGTGTCCCACTGCGCGTTGGCCAGCAGCTTCGCCAGGCCAGGCTCTTCGGCCACCAGCGCCTGCAGCCGCTCGGTCTCTGTGCCGGTGTAGCGGTCCAGGAACGCCTTCTCTGCCACTACGCCCTGCGAGCAACGGCCGTCGGAGAACGGGATGGTCCAGTACCAGACATCCTGGTGCTGCGGATGCACGCTGATCAGGATCTTGTTGCGGTCGAAGGTGCCGGTGGGGATGCGGTCTTCCACGTGCGTGAAGATCGCGCTGCGCACCGGAAAGCCCGACGGCGTTTCCAGCTGCAGCAGGCGCGGCAGGATGCGGCCGAAGCCTGAGGCATCGAGCAGGAACCTGGCGCGCACCTTGTACTGGCTGCCGTCGGGCGCGCGCACGGTGACTTCCGGCTTCGCACCGCTGACGTCGACGTCTTCCACCAGGTGCGAGAAGCGCACCTCGGCACCCTGGCGCGCGGCCTCGCGGATCAGCACGTCGTCAAAGCGCGCGCGTTGCACCTGGTAGGTGGTGCCCCAACCGGGCGAGAACTTCTCGCGGAAGTCGAAGGCGGTCTGCTGCGTGCCGCGCGAGAAGGCGGCGCCGTTCTTGTACTGGAAGCCCGCTTCCACCACCGCGCGCAGCATGCCAGCTTCTTCGATATAGGCCATGCTCTGCGGCAATAGGCTTTCCCCGATCGAGAAGCGCGGGAAGGTCTCTTTTTCGATCACCAGCACCGGAATCCCGTGCTTGCGCAGCAAGCCGGCAGCGACCGAGCCCGCTGGCCCTGCGCCGATGATGACGACGTCCGTGATTTCCGTTTTCATATGATTCAAGCTCCGATTCTTGGGATTGCAGGTTTGGGGCGCGAATCCTTGCGGTCAGTGCCTGTCGTGCGCATCGCCCGCCGGTGCCGGCGGGCGGAACCACGGCGACAGCATCCAGACCGCGCCGACGCCAGCCAGCATGGTGACGCCGAACGCATGCAGCGCCGGCGTGGACGACAGCGCCAGCAGGCCGAATGCCAGCAGGGTGCTGGCCGCGCCCAGCACGATCGCGGTCCACGATACGCCATCGCCGGGGTGTTCCAGAAGGAAGATGCCATAGTCGACGCCGACGCCCAGCAGCAGCGCCAGGGCCAGCACCGGGAACAACTGCAGCGGCACCTGCATCCAGCCCAGCAGCGCCACGCTGAACAGCGCCGCGAGCAAGGTCGGCACCAGCGCGCGCCACGCGGCGCGGCCATAGCGCCACGCCAGCAGCACGCTGACGGCGCCGGCGCCGGCCAGCAGCAGCCACGTCATCAGCACGCGGTAATGGTGCAGCAAGCCCGACAGGTCCGCCACCCGGTCGACCCATTCGACTCCCGCCACGCCGGCCACGGCCGCCTGCACCTTCGGCATGGTCTTCGGGGCGTCCAGGCCGCGCAGCAGCATCACGCTGGCGTAGTTGCCGTCCTTGCCGCCCTTGTCCTGGCCCAGCCAGAGGTGGCGCAAGGCATCCGAGACAGGATGCGCGAGCCACGCCTGTAGGGTCAGTACATCTTGCGCCCCTGCCATGCCGGGCGTTGCAGGGGTGCCAGATGACCCCGTCATCTGCGCGATGCGCTCACGCACCTGTGCCTCCAGAGGCGCAGCCAGTGCCGCATCGGCCCGCTGGCGTGCCGCCGAGGGCACCCAGTCCGACAGCGCGACAAAGCCACCCAGTTTACCCTGCGCCACGATGCCCGCCAGTGCCGCCTTGGCGGCTTCCTCGCGCTGCAGCACCTGGTCGGCGGAGGCGCCGCGCACCAGCAGGAACTGCGCGGGGCTGGGGCTGCCGAGCAGGCGGCCGGCGGTGCGTTGCGCCTCGATCAGCGCGGGCGGCGAGCTTTGCAGCTGGCGCACGTCGTCGACCACCTTCACCTGCAACAGGCCAGGCACGATAAAGGCTGCCAGCACCGCCGCCAGCAGCACCGTGCGGCGGTCGGCGCGCACGCGCGGCCAGCGTGCCAGGCTGTCGGCCAGCCACGCCGACAGCCGCGTGGGCCGCAGGCTGCCGCGGTCGAGCAGCGGAAACCACAGCACCACGGTCAGGAATGCGGCCAGCAGGCCCACGGCGGAGAACAGCGCCATCTGCCGCAGACCCGGGAACGGCGCGATGCCAAGCGCCAGGTAGGCGACTACGCTGGTGGAAAGCGCCAGCGTCATGCCGGGCAGCAGCAGGCGCATCACGCCTGCCGGCGTGCGCCGGCCATCGGCCTGGCGGGTCACGAAGTAGTGGATGCCGTAGTCCTCGGCCACGCCTACCAGGCTGGCACCGAATACCAGTGTGATCAGGTGCACGCGCTCGAACACGACGCCGGTCACGGAGATCGCCGCGGCGGTGCCGATCAGGAGCGACAGCGCCACCAGCACGATCGGGCGCAGCGAGCGGAAGGCCAGCCATACCAGCAGCAGCACCGCGGCCAGCGAGCCCAGGCCAATCACGTTCATCTCGAAGCTGGCCTGCGCCGCGGCGGCTTCCGCATGCAGCGGGATGCCTGCCATCACCACGCGAACCGCGTCCTGCGCGGCGCGCGCGCTGGTGTCTGCGCGCGCCAGCAGGTCGCCATAATCGGTATCGCCGCTGACCGAGAAGGCGGGCTTGTTGATGCGGTAGGTCAGCAGCACCCAGTGCAGGCCTTCGGCGGAGAAGGCCGGCAAGCCGTCGCGCTCGCGCACGCGGGTCAGGTCGGCGCGCGACAGCCACCAGTCCTGCCACAGCCCGAGCGGGTCGGCGGACCAGCCCGACAGGCTGGTGCCGGCAGTGAACTGGTAGAGCCGCGCCAGCGCCTGCTGCGCCAGCGTATCCGCATCAGCCTGGCCAAGCAGGGCGCGCTGGCTGTCGGTCAGCAGGTGGTCGCGCCACGGCCGGTAGAACGCCAGCGCGGCATCGAAGTCGAACGCGGCGATCCTGTCGACCGGGCGCAGCAGCTCGGGATGCGCGCCGGTGGCGTGGCCGAAGCGCTGCGCGGCCGTCTTGGCCTGCTGCCAGTCGGGCGCGCCGACCAGCACGATGATCTCGCGTGAGACCCCGTCGGCCAGCTGGCGCAGCACGCGGTCGGCGGTGGCGGTTCGCTCGCTGCCGGGCAACAGCGCCATCACATCGGTATCGATGCGCGCGCTGCGCCAGAAGCTGGTCTGGTGCAGCGCCAGCCCGACAACGATCACCAGCCAGGCAAACGCCAGCACGCGCGCAAGCGGCGCCATGCCCGCGGCGGCGCGGGCCCCGTTGGCTGCGCGGTTGGCCGAATCACTCAAAGCGCTGGGCCTCCGCCGCGGAAAGGCGCGGCGCTGCCGCCGGCTCGATCAGGCGGATCCGGGTAGCATCGCCGCCGGCCTCTTCCAGCCGGATGCTGCGCACATAGCGGTCGCCGGCGAGTTCGATGCGCGCAAAGGCGCGGCGGATGCTGCTGTCGGTCGGCGTCAGCGTCAGCGCCCAGCCGTCCTTGCCCGCCAGCCGCGCGTCGATCGCAAAGCGCGCCGACAGCGCCGACAGGTCGCCCCGCAGCACCGCGATCATCGATTCGCCGACCACGCGCATGGCCGGCTGCGCGTCGGCCGCTAGGCGCTGCTGCACCTGGCCATCGGCGCCGCGCACCACCAGCTGCGTGGGCGTGACCAGCAGGCTGGACACGATCGGCTCGCGCGTGGTCCAGGCGAGGCCGCCTTCGCGCGCCAGCACGAAGTCGCCGCGCGACACCAGTGGATTGGTAAAGCCGGCCAGCTGGCGCTGCTGTTCGAAGCGGCCGCGGATCACCGGCGCATCAGCCAGCCGCGCCGCGATTGCGCCCAGCGTATCGGCGCCTTGTGCCGGCAGCGCCGGCAGGCAGGCGACCACCGCAATGGCGCCCAGCAAGGTGCGGCGCTTCACGGCTGCACCCCCAGCCGCTCCCACAGCACTGGCGGACACTCGTAGCACATCTCGCCGTTGCGCATGTCCACTGCCACCTGCACCGAATAGCCCTTGGACAGGCGCTCGCCGGTCGCAGCATCGCGCAGCATGTAGTCGATCTTGAGCCGGTTCTCCCACTCGACGATGGTCGCGCGCACGGTCACGGCCTGGCCGTAGATCAGCGGGCGCACATAGCGCAGGCGCAGGTCGACCACCGGCCAGGCATAGCCGGAATCGCGCATGGCGGGATAGTCGTAGCCAAAGCGCGCCAGCAGCGCGCAGCGCGCCTGCTCCAGGTAGCGCACATAGTTGCCGTGCCACACCACGTCCATCGGGTCGAGGTCGTGGAAGGCGGGGCTCAGGGTGATCTCGTGGCTGAGGTCTGGGGTCATGGCATGGTGGATTGCAGTCGATGGCACGGCACTACGCGGCTCAAGGCGCGCGCCCGGCGGTGGCGTCGGGGTCGGCCCAGAAATCGTAGAAGTTGAACCAGTCATAGGGCGATAGCACCAGCAGTTCGGCCAGCCAGTCAGCATAGGCGCAGGCGTAGCCGGCCAGCGCCTCGGCGCGGCCGGCGCGCGGCAGGCGCACGGTGCGCGCCAGTTCGGTAAAGCGCAGCAGGTGGCCGTCGCCGTGGCGGATGCAGCCCATCGCGAACAGCGGGCAGTCCATCAGCGCGGCCAGCACGTACGGGCCTACAGGGAAGCGCGCCGGCGCGCCCAGGAACGGGATGCTGACGGCGCGTCCGCCATGGGCGGGGGCGCGGTCGCCGGCAATGGCGACAAACTCGCCGGCGCGGACCTTGTCGGCCAGCTCCTGCGCAGTGGCCGGCGAGATCTCGTCGACCTGGTACAGCTGCAGCGTGGCGCCGGGATCGATGCGGGACAGGATGCGGTTGAAGCGCTGCGCATGCGCGGTATGCACCAGCACCGTCAGGCGCAGGCCGCTGCGATGGCGCGCCAGCACGCGGCACAGCTCCAGGCAGCCCATATGGGCGGTGACGATGATGCCGCCCTGGCCGCTTTCGATCTGGCGCAGCATCACCTCCGCGCCTTCGCGCGTGACGTTGCCGAAGGCATAGCGCCCGCCGATCGCCAGCAGCTTGTCGAGCAGCGTGTCGGCGAACGCATACAGGTGGCGTAGCGTATTGCGCGCGCCGGGCCCGGCGCCAGCCGCTCCGGTCACGCGGTATACGCGGCGCAGGTAGTCGAGCGAGGCCCGGCGTGCGGCGCTGTGCGTCAGCCAGTAGTAGGTGACCACGGGGTACAGCACTGCGCGGAACGCCAGGCGGCCGAACAGGCGATGGATCGCGTACAGGCACCAGACCCCCCACACGCAGGTGGCTTCGCCGATGCGGCTCCAGTGGCGCGCGGCAGTGGTGGTGGCCGGCGCCGCGCCGGGTGCGGTCATGCTCATGCCAGCTTGCGTCCTATCAGCGCCGGCAGGCGGCGCAGCATGCCGAAGAACAGGCGCGTGTGCATCCAGGAAATGCGCAGGTTGTCGCGCCAGACCCGGAAGTGCGAGACGCCATCGCTAGGGTAGGTCACGGGCGTGGGGATATTGATGATGCGTACCCCGCGCCAGACCAGCCGCACCAGGATCTCGATATCGAATTCCATGCGCGGGCCGATCCGCGCCGCGCGCGTCAGCGGCACCACGTCGGCCAGCGGGTAGACCCGCAGCCCGCACATCGAATCGCGCACCGCGAACGACAGCGTGTGGACCCAGACCCATACATGGGTCAGATAGCGCCCGATCAGGCGCCCGCGCGGCACCGAGGCGTCATAGACCGGGTTGCCGCACACCATGGCCGCCGGGTGCCGTTGCGCCATGTCGAGAAAGGCGGGGATGCAGCCGGCATCATGCTGGCCGTCCGCGTCGATCTGCAGCGCGTGGGTGTAGCCGGCGCGCCAGGCGGCCTCGAAACCGGCGGTCACGGCCGCGCCTTTGCCCTGGTTGTGTTCGAGCCTGACCAGCGTGACGCGGCCCTCGGTGCGGCCATCGTGGCGCGCGGCGAGCTCGCGCAGCACGGCGGCGCATGCGGCGTTGCTGCCGTCGTCGACGAGCAGGCACGGCACCGGATGGGTCAGGATCGCATCGACCATGGCGCCGATGGCGCGCTCGTGATTGTAGACCGGCACCAACACCACGGGCCGGAAGGCGTCAACCATGCTCGCTCCTGAAGACGATGCGGCCGCTGGCGTGCGGGCCCGATGCCGAGGTCAGGCGGAATGCCAGCGCCAGTCTGGCCGGCTGCCATTCCAGGTCCAGCCGCACCTGGCTCCCGGGCCGGATGATGCCCTGGAACTTGAGCACGTCCAGGCGCAGGAAACGCTCGCGCGGCGGCACCGGCAGTCGTTGCGGCGCCAGCGCCATGGCCCAGTCGACCTGCGCCACGCCGGGCACGATCGGCGTGCCGGGAAAATGTCCGTCGAAGACAGCCAGGTGCTCGCCGATATCGAGCATGGCCGCGGCGGCGTGCTCGCTGCTTTCGATCCACTTCGCGCGCGGCAGGGTCTGGCGGAACAGGTCGCGCAACAGGACCTCGGTGGTCTTGCCCTGCGCGTTGCACGGCAGCGCCTCGGTCGCCAGGTGCCAGCGCCGCGGGAGGGCCAGCGGATCCACGGAATCGGCCAGCATGGCGGCGCCGCCCTCGTTCAGCACCACGGCAGCGGCCACGCGCGTGCCGACATCCAGGTCCACCAGCACCACGCGCGCGTCCTGCACCAGTGGTGATACTGCCAGCGCCTGCTCGATGCGGGTCAGCGAGACGCGCTTTTCTTCAATCTTGGCCACGCGGTCGGCGCGGCTGGCCAGCACGAAGCCGTCATCACCGTCGGCCAGCGCCCGGTCCGCGCAGAGATGCCAGCCATCGTCGGGCAGGTGCGCGGAACGTACCGCCAAGAAGCCGTCCTGCAGGCGCACGGCCACGCCGGGCAGGGGCGTCCAGCGCTCCTGCTGGTGCGCGCGCTGGCGCCAGGCGATGCCGCCGGTTTCGGAGCTGCCGAATACCTCGATGGGCGATTGCCCGAGGTGGCGCAACGCGTCCTCGGCCGCAGCCTGCGGCAACGGCCCACCCGAAGAGAACAGCGCGCACACTGCGGCCCGCGCCGCAGACCAGTCCACTGATTCAGGCATGCGGCGCAGGTGTGCCGGGCTGCTGACCAGTACTATGGGAGTATCGCCGCAGGCCGCAACGACTTCCTCATGGAAGGCAAGCCGCGCGTGCGGCAGGGCGCGGCCGGCTGTCAGCGGCCAAAGCACGCAGAACAGCAGGCCGTAGATGTGCTGGTGCGAGACCGTGGTCAGCAGCCGGACATGGCGCGGCAGCTGCGCGCCGAATGCCGCCTGCAACGCGCGGGTTTCGGCATCGAGCTGTGCCAGCCGCTTGTGGATGGCCTCGGGCGTGCCGGTCGAGCCAGACGTGAACAGCGTGATGGCGGTGGCGGGTGGCAGCAGCGGCCAGTCGCCGTCGCCGGCCTCGCCTGCGTCGCCGTCTTGCCGCGGCTGCAATCCTTGCGGCAATGCGCCGGCCCAGCCGTCGGTATGCGCGCGTAGCGCCTGTAGCGTGTCGGGCCGCATGTCGCCGGGCAGCACCACGTGCTTGCCCGCATGCCAGGCGCCGAGCAGCGCGGCAGCAAAGTCCCGGGTCGATTCGAGGTAGATTGCCCAG
Source organism: Cupriavidus sp. CP313 (assembly GCF_054072015.1). Classification (NCBI taxonomy): domain Bacteria; kingdom Pseudomonadati; phylum Pseudomonadota; class Betaproteobacteria; order Burkholderiales; family Burkholderiaceae; genus Cupriavidus; species Cupriavidus sp. CP313. The sequence goes on from NZ_JBSVZB010000013.1 coordinate 119,851, forward strand.
CGCTCGCCGGGTGCCGCGGCAAAGGCCGCGCGCCATGCGGCCGCGCGCGCCAACAGGCGCGCTGCGTCGGCATCGGCCTTACCGCCCGCGTTGCCGCGGGCGAGCGCGGCCATCGCGCCACGGATTCCCGGCCACTCAGTCATGCCGGCCTCCCGCCATGACCTGCCGGCGCACCAGCCACTCGCCGGCGAACATGGCGCCGGTCAGCACGTAGGCAATGGCGCCGTTGTACAGCGCCCAGACCCGGTCACTGGCAAACAGTGCCGTGCCGATGGCCAGGGTGCCGTTGACGCTGAAGAACAGGCACCATGCGGCGGTGACCTTGCGCGTGTAGGCCACGCCCGACGGCGGCAGCGCGGGCTCGCGCAGCCGCGCGATGCGCTCCACCACGCTGGGCGGACGCCAAAGGCTCCAGCCGAACACGGCCAGCAGCACCGCGTTGACCAGCGCCGGGTACAGCTTGAGCGGCATCGCCTCGCCGGAGGCGAACACCACCAGCGCGAGCGCGGCCGCGGCCAGCACCAGTGGCCGCCAGCCCGCGTGCCGCACGGCGGCCAGGCGCAGTGCCAGCAGCGCGACCAGCAGCAACGCCACCATGCGCGGCGGCCAGTACTGCAGGCCGACGTAGACCGCGACCGGGTAGCACAGCGTCAGCGCGCCCAAGGTCCAGGTGCGCCACGCCATCAGGCAGTCGCAGCGGAATCGGAGTCGATCAGCAGCGCCAGTGCCTGTACCACATCCTGGATGGTGCGCACGGACTTGAACTGCTCGGGCTTGAGGGGTTTGTCCAGCATCGGCTTGAGCTTGACCAGCAGGTCCACCGCGTCGATGCTGTCGATGTCCAGGTCCTCGTAAAGCCGGGCTTCCGGCCGGATGCGGTCCGCTTCGATTTCAAAGGAGTCCTGCAGGACTGCCGAAACGCGCGCAAAAATTTCATCGTGGGTCATGGCCATGCCTACTAGCTTGAAGGGGTCAGGGTACTTGGGGGGCGCCTCAGGCCGCGGCCTGTTCGGCGCGATGCGCGGTCACGAATGCCGCCAGCGCCGCAACGCTGGCAAAGCGTCCGCGCACCACTTCCTTGTCGCCGCTCATGGAGACGCCGAAGCGCTTCTGCAGTGCCAGGCCGAGCTCGAGCGCATCGATCGAATCCAGGCCCAGGCCCTCGACGAACAACGGCGCATCGGTTTCGATATCGTCGGGCGCCACTTCCTCAAGCGACAGCGACGAGACGATCAGTTCTTTGATTTCTTGTTCAAGCGCCTTCACGGCGTATCTCCCTGGAAAAATAGTTGGTCAACGCCAGCGTGACTGCGCGTACAGCCATGGCGTCGTTGGTACCAGCCATGCTGGATCCAGCCAGCTGCCGGGTGTCGAGGTCTTCGCGCACCTCGATGACGTAGCGCGTCCGGCGTACCGGCACGCGGTACCACTTGTCGCCCTTGCGCAGCATGGGCGGCTCGCAGCGGATGATCACCGGTGTCAACGCAAAGCCGCCGCGCACCGCGATGTTGGCGGCGCCGCGCTGCAGCCGCAAGCTGCCATCGGCTGGCGTGCGCGTGCCCTCCGGAAAAATCACCAGGTTGTTGCCCGCGCGCAGCGAAGTGATGCAGCCCTGCACCATCGCCGCGCCGGAATCGTTCTGCACATAGCCGGTGGCCAGCACCGGCCCGCGCGTGAACGGGTTACGCGCCAGGCTGGCCTTGACCACGCAGTCGGCGCGGCGCGTCAGCGCGATCAGGAAGATCACGTCGATCAGCGACGGATGGTTGGCGACGATCAGCAGCCCCTGGCGCCGCAGCCGCTGCGCGTCCCGCACCTCGTAGCGGATCACGCCCACGGTACACATCAGCCACAGGAAAAGCCGGAACGCGTAGTGAATCACATCCTTGCAGACGCGCTGGCGCCGCACCGCACTCCAGGGCGCCAGCGTCAGCACCGGAAACACCAGCACGCGCAACACCAGCCCGCCCAGCCCGAACCCGGAAAAGCACAGGCCGGTGGCGCAGACGCGCCAGGCGCGATCGAGGCGCTCAACCATGGCGCTGCCACTGCCAGGTTGCGCTCTCGCCCCGATGGCGCAGCTGGGCGTCGCCAGCCAGCACGAAGCGCAGCACTTCGAGGCCGTGGGGCAACTGTGGCGTCGGTGCAGCGGCGGGCTCGTCCGCCAGTGTAAGCGTGTACCAGGGTTCGCCCGCGCGGGGGGCGCCGATGCGCCAGCACCAGCTGTACAGGGAGGTGGGCTCGTCCTCGAACGCGGCATAGGGCGTTGCCACCGGCGCGTCGTAGTTGACCAGCATGACTTCGGGCGCACCGTCGGCCAGCAAGCTGCACGCTTCCAGCACGGCCGTCTCCACGGTGTCCCGTCCGGCGGACAGCGCCTGCAGGTTGCCCGTATCGGCCAGGTCTATCGAGCGCACTGCGCCAATAGCGTTGTGCACGGCCAAACCGAACGCGGTCGGCGACAGCGGCTCGCCGGCTGCCAGTTCCGTGAGCATCGTCACCAGCCGGCCGGTATCTCCGTGGCGCGAGGCAAAGACCGCGGGTACCCTGGTATCCCCGGCATAGCCTGGCGCGCAGGCATAGGCCGACGCCAACGCCACGCGACCGAGCAGGGGCAGGCGGCGGCGCAGCATCGCGGCCATTTCCGGCAAGGCCGGGGCCTCCGCCTGTGGCGCTGGCAGGTGCGGGGTGGCGCTCCACGTGCGCCAGTCAGCCTGCGTCTGCAGGCCGTCGGCCCAGGCCGACCAGGCACGAATGCCAAAGGCCAGCGCCGCGCTGCCGTTGTCCCCGGCGATGCCCGCCTTCACGCGCGCCCGCCTTTGGCGCAAACCGGGCGCCCGAGCGCCGCCGACGCGCCGCGCTGGCGGTCGGGGGCGGAAAGGCAGGTATGGCGATTCATGATTCTGGCGGGAAAAATCAATGGTGAAAGGGTGGGATTTTTGCGGGCGTCATTTTACTCAGTTCGCTGCCGGCGGAATGTCAAAAATATTGCTGTTGTGGCGAAAATGCTTATTTTCCCTTCCCTGTCCCTCAAATGGGCGACTCGCCTTGGCACATCTGAAATGTCTTAGTCATTTTGGTAAAAATTCCTTGCTATGCTTGCCCAGTACCGGTCCCAGGCACTGCAGCGAACGGAATAAGGACAGGTGTTCGAAATTCCCCTGTCCGCATATATCCCAATCCCTTCTGCCGATTCTTAATGCAGCTGGCCGGCAATAAAGCGGGGAGTATCGGCGATTTCCCCCGGCTGTTCTCTGGCGGCGCCAGCATGCCGGACCCGGAAGCGGCAGAATGTGGGATTGTGATCACAGCTGGCCAGTCCGTTCAGTCCGGCCTGGCCACCCCGACGCCATCCCACCCCATCCAAAGGAGCCACCATGCCTGCCACCACCATGCCCTACCGCCGCCTCGGCGCCAGCAACCTGCGCGTTTCGGCACTTTGCCTGGGTACCATGATGTTCGCCGACCAGACCGATGAGGCCGAAGCCGCCCGCATCGTCGCCAGCGCGCGCGACCACGGCGTGAACTTCATCGACACCGCCGACGTGTACACCAAGGGCGCGTCGGAGCAGATGGTCGGGCGCCTGCTGACCGCCAACCGCCACGACTGGGTGCTTGCCACCAAGCTGGGCAACGCGATGCAGGCGGCGCCCAACCACGGGCACTATTCGCGGGTCTGGATCCTGCGCGCGGTGGAGGACAGCCTGCACCGGCTGGCGACGGACTACATCGACATTCTCTACCTGCACCGCGACTATCCCGGCACGAACCTGGAAGAAGCGGTGCGGGCAATGGGCGACCTGGTGCGCAGCGGCAAGATCCGCTACTGGGCGGTGTCGAACTTCCGCGGCTGGCGCATTGCGGAAATCGCGCGCCTGTGCGGCGAGCTGGGCGTGCCGCGCCCGGTGGCGTGCCAGCCCTACTACAACCTGCTGAACCGGATGCCGGAGGTGGAGATCCTGCCGGCATGCGAGCACTACGGGCTGGGCGTGGTGCCCTACAGCCCGGTGGCGCGCGGCGTGCTGACCGGCAAATACGCGCCCGGGCAGGCACCGGGCGAGGGTACGCGCGCCGGCCGCGCCGACCGCCGCATGATGGAAACCGAGTTCCGTGAAGAATCGCTGGTGATTGCACAGCAGCTCAGGGTCCATGCCGAAGGGCGCGGGCTGACGCCGGGCCAGTTCGCCACGGCGTGGGTGCTGGCCAACCCGATCATCTCGTCGGTCATTGCCGGCCCGCGCACGCTGGCGCAATTCGAGGACTATCTGGGCGCGCCCGGTGCCGTCATCACGCCCGAGGAAGAATCGATGGTCGATGCGCTGGTGTCGCCGGGCCATGCCTCGACGCACGGCTACAACGACCCGGGCTATCCGTTCGGGGGGCGGCCCGTGACTCGCGTGCAGCCAGCCTGATGACCCTTTCGGGCAGGGGCGCAATGTGGCGCAGGCGCTGCCTGGAGTGGCGCCTGTGTGCAACGGCACGATGCCCGTACGTGCGTTTGCTGCAGGCTGCCCTTACTCCTAGTAATATCAAGACAGGCGGCGCGCGGAGTGCGCGCGCCGCGAGAACATTGCGCTTCGAGCCGGTGCACGACAGCCCCTGCGCGCTGCATCGGCCCAATAGGGAAGCCCAAACGTGTCGCGTCGTGGCTGGATCTTCGCTGGCTTGGCGGTCGCCCTCACGGGGGGCGCCTATGTCGTGTACAGCTTTGTCGCAAGCGAAGTGCGCAACTCGCACTGGCAGGCGCGGCTGATCGGCAGCCTGGGGCAGCGGCTGACGTTCGAGATCCAGCCGGGCGCCAGCGACAGCATCCGTTTCCCGCATTCCGGACCCTACGACGCCCGCATGGGCTACGGGCAGCTGCCGCGCTTCGCGCAGCGGTTGGAGCAGCGCGGCTACGTGCCCGCCGAACAGGCGCGCATGTCGCCCGACATGGTGCGGCTGATCGACGAAGGCTTGTTCACGCCCTACCGGGAAAAGAACCAGGCAGGCCTGCTGCTGCGCGACTGCAACGGTCTGACGCTGGCGTTCGAGCGCTATCCGCAGCGCCAGTACCCGGACTTCGGCGCGGTGCCGCCGCTGCTGGTGAGCGCCTTGCTCTATGTCGAGAACCAGGGCCTGCTCAACCCGGAATACCCCAATATGAACCCGGCGCTGGACTGGCGCCGGCTGTCGCGCGCGGTGCTTGACCAGGTGATCCGGCTTGCCGACAAGTCGCATGACGCGCCTGGCGGCAGCACGCTGGCCACGCAGATCGAGAAATACCGGCACTCGCCCGAAGGCCGCACCGCATCGATCCCCGAAAAATTACGCCAGATGGCGTCGGCGTCGCTGCGTGCCTACCTGGACGGCCCCGACACCCAGCGCGCGCGCGAGCGCATCGTGGTCGACTACCTGAACACGGTGCCGCTGTCGGCGCGCGCCGGCTTCGGCGAGATCAACGGCATCGGCGATGGGCTCTGGGTCTGGTATGGCGAGGACTTCGGCGAGGTCAACCGGCTGCTCAAGGAACTGGACCAGCGCGCGCCCGAGCCGCGCCAGGCGCAGGCCTTCAAGCGCGCGCTGTCGCTGATCATCTCGCAGCGCCGCCCGTCCTACCACCTGCGCCGCGACGACACCAACCTGGATGCGCTGACCGGCAGCTACCTGCGCCTGCTGGCGGCCAACAACGTCATCACCGCCGAGCTGCGCGACGCGGCGCTGGCGCAGCCGCTGGACAAGGCCGCGCCACCCGAGCGCCCGCCGCAGGAGCCCTTTGTCACGCGCAAGGCCGTCAACCGGGCGCGCGCCGATATCACCCGGCTGACCGGGGTGGAGAGCCGCTACGACATGGATCGGCTCGACCTGACCGTGGACAGCACCGTCAACCGCGAGGCACAGCGCATCGTCACCGAGACGCTGCAGCGCGTGAACAACAAGGCCGATGCGCGCGCCATGGGCCTGTACGGCCACAACCTGCTGCGCGACCACGACGATCCGTCGAAACTGATGACCAGCTTCACGTTGTACGAGCGCGTGGGCAATGCCAGCGTGGTGCGCGTGCAGGCCGACAATATCGACCAGCCCTTCGATATCAACAGCGGCGCGCGCCTGAACCTGGGCTCCACGGCCAAGCTGCGCACGCTGGTGACCTACCTGGAGATCATCAGCGAACTGCACGCGCGCTACGCCGGCATGAGCCGCGACGAGCTGGCCGCCGTGCGCCTGGCGCGCCAGGATGCGCTCAGCCGCTGGGCGGTGGACTACCTGATGAAGGCGCGCAAGCCGGACGAGCGCGAGCTGATGCCGATGCTGGAGGCGGCGATGGAGCGCAAGTACTCCGGCAGTGCCGGCGAAGGCTTCTACACCGGCGGGGGCCTGCAGAGCTTCACCAACTTCGAGCGCTGGGAGGGTGAGCGCATCATGACCGTGCGCGTGGGCTTCCAGCACTCGGTCAACCTGGTGTTCATCCGCATGATGCGCGACATCGTGCGCTACGAGATGTTCCATGCCAAGCCTGACATGGGCGATCTGTTCGAGGACCGCTACGCGCCCGGCCGGCGCGAGTACCTGGAGCGCTTCGCCGACCAGGAAGGCAGCGCCTACATGGCCGGCTTCTACCAGCGCTACCGCGGCAAGGATTCGGCGCAGCGCCTGGACACGCTGCTGGGCCGAGTGCGCATGACCATACCGCACCTGAATGCGGTGCGCATGTCGGTGACGCTGCTGAGTGCGCGGCCGTACCTGGATGAGGAAAGCTATGTCCGCATCATGCGCGCGCGCCTGGGCGACAAGCAGCTGGCCAAGGAAGACCTGCCGGCGCTGTACCGCAAGTACGGCAAGGACAAGTTCAACCTGAACGACCGCGGCTACCTTTCGCGGGTACATCCGCTGGAACTGTGGATGGTGGAGTACCTGGACCAGCACCCCGGCGCCACACTGTCGGAGATCCTGCGCGCCAGTACCGCCGAGCGCCAGGAGGTGTACAAGTGGCTGTTCCGCACGCGCAGCAAGGCGGGCCAGGACAACCGCATCCGCACGCTGCTGGAGCAGGACGCCTTCGCGCGCATTGCCCGGCGCTGGCAGCGGCTGGGCTATCCGTTCGACTCGCTGACGCCGTCCTATGCCAGCGCCATCGGCGCCGCGGGCGACCGCCCGGCCGCACTGGCTGAGTTGGCGGGCATCCTGCTGTCAGGCGGGATGGCCACGCAGAACACCGCGGTGCACAGCCTGGCCTTTGCCGATGGCACGCCCTACGCCACGCGCTACGTGCTGCAGCCGGCGCCGGGCAAGCGCCTGCTGCCGGAAGAAGTGACCGCGGTGGTGCGGCGCTCGATGATCGATGTGGTGGAAGGCGGCACCGCCAGGTCGATCCGGGGTGCCTTCACCATGCCGGGCCGCGATGGCGCCACGCTGACGGTGGCGGGCAAGACCGGCACCGGCGACCAGCGCTTCCAGGTCTACGGGCCGGGCGGGCGGCTGATTTCATCGCGCTCGGTCAACCGCTCGGCGACCTTCGTGTTTACGCTCGGCGACCGCTTCTTCGGCACCGTGGTGGTCAATGCCAGGGAACCCTACGCGGCGCGCTACAGCTATACCAGCGCGCTGGCGGTCAGGGTGCTGCGCGCGATCGCGCCGCAGATCTCGGCGATGGCGCCAGGCGGCGACCGCGCACTGCTGCGTTGCCGCGATACGTCGCCAGGGCTGCGCGCCCCGCGCACGCCGACACTGGCCGAGGCCGTACCCGGCGCGCCGCTGGCCCAGGCACAGGTTGCGCCCAAGGTGTCGCCCGCGCCGGCCAACCCTGTCGGCCCCGCGCGCGCGCCGGACACGCCGGCGCTGGCCGACGCGCAGGACGCCGCCGGCGTGCGCCGCGCCAGTCAGCCCTTGCGCCGGACCATGCCGTAGATCACCAGCAGCACGATCGCGCCAATCACCGCCGCAATCCAGCCGGCCGGCTGGCCCGGCAGGTACCAGCCCATGGCGCGGCCGACGTAGCCGGCAGCCAGTGAGCCCAGCACGCCCAGCACGATGGTCATGATCCAGCCCATCTTGTCGTCGCCGGGTTTGACCGCCCTGGCGATCAGGCCGACGATAAGGCCAACGAACACGGTGCCAATGAATGCCATCATGATGCGCTCTCCCGGTAGTGGTCTGAGTCCATGCCGGCCGCATGGAGCGGCCGGCTGCGCTTCATGATACACGCAGCAGTCTGGTGCGTATGACGCTCAAGTGACAAACGGCGGCGCTGCCGTCAGGCCTGCGCCAGCTGGAACTGCCCGACCGCGTGATGCAGCGCATCCGCCTGATCTTCCAGCGAGGCGGCGGCGGCCGCGGCTTCTTCCACCAGTGCGGCGTTCTGCTGCGCCATCTGGTCCATCTGCGACACCGCCTGGTTGACCTGCTCGATGCCGCCGGTCTGCTCCTCGGTGGCCGCGCGCATCTCGGCCATCAGGTCGGTCACGCGCTTGACCGCGCCGACGATCTCGTCCATCGCCTTGCCCGCGCTTTCAACCAGCACCGCGCCGTCGTCCACGCGCTGCGCCGAGTTGCCGATCAGCGCCTTGATCTCCTTCGCCGCGGTGGCGCTGCGCTGCGCCAGCGTGCGCACCTCGCCGGCCACTACCGCGAAGCCGCGGCCCTGGTCGCCGGCACGCGCCGCTTCCACGGCCGCATTGAGCGCGAGGATGTTGGTCTGGAAGGCAATGCCCTCGATCACGCCGATGATGTCGACCACCTTGGCCGAGGCGTTCTTGATCTCGCCCATGGTGTCCACCACCTGGCTGACGATGGTGCCGCCGCGCACCGCAATGTCCGACGCGCCTTCGGCCAGATGGCTGGCCTGGCGCGCGTTCTCGGCGCTCTGGCGCACGGTGCTGGTGAGCTGCTCCATGCTGGCGGCGGTTTCCTGCAGCGACGCGGCCTGTTCTTCGCTGCGGCGCGACAGGTCGGCGTTGCCCGCGGCGATCTGCTTGGCCGCGCCCGCGATCGAATCGGCCGAGCCGCGGATGCTGCCGATCGCGCCGGTCAGGCGCGCCTGCATGCGCTGCATCGCATAGAGGACGCTGTGCTCGTCGCCGGGGCGCACCTCGACCTGGCTGCCGAGGTCGCCTTCGGCAATGCGCCCGGCGATGTGCGCCGTGATGGCGGGCTCGCCGCCCAGCTGGCGCTGCAGGCTGGCCGCCACGCGCACCATCACCAGCGACATCAGCAAGCCAACCCCCAGCAGGATGCCGAACGCCTTCATCAGCTCGGCGCGGAACGCCGCCTCGATGTCGTCCAGGTACAGGCCCGCGATGAAGTTCCAGTCCCACGGGCGGAAGTTGGCCACATAGCTCAGCTTGGGCTGCGGCGCATCGGCGCCGGGCTTGGGCCACAGGTATTCGACAAAGCCCTTGCCAGGCCCTTTGCCGATCTCGGCGATTTCGCGGAAGAGATAGACGCCGTTGGGGTCCTTGGTGCCTTCCATGGCCTTGCCGTTCATCTCCGGCTTGAACGGGTGCATCAGCACCACGGTGTCCGAGCGCATCAGCGTGAAATAGCCATCGCTGCCGAAGCGCATCGCGCGCACGCGCTCGATGGCCTGATTCCTTGCCTCGTCCTGCGTCAGCTTGCCGGCCTTGGCCAGCGCCTCGTACTCGGCCACCACCGAGAATGCGGTGTCGGTGACGTGGGCCAGGTCCAGGCGCCGCTCTTCCATGCGTAGCGTGCGGATCTGCCACGCGTCCCACAGCGTGATGCCGAGCAGGCAGATCCAGCTCAGCACCAGCGGCAATAACAGCTTCTTTTTCAGGCTCAGGTTGTCCAACATTGCGTTTACTCCTCCCTCGTCCGCGCTCTGCGCGTTTTTCATCGGCGACACGCGTGGCGGCGTCATGCATCGGTGACGCCTGTCGCATGCGTGCAGGTCATCGCCTTAACGGCGGAGGAGGCATCTAACTTGATTGGGGTAATTTCACCCCTTCGAGTCATGTGGTTGATTGGTTTACATCGTGCCGTCGTGCTTGTGCATTGCACATCTCTTCCAGCGAATCGGATCGCCGACGACAAGTGATCCGTCCCGCGGCTTTACGTTGTAATGCGCTGTAATCCAGCGCCATCCCCGGATCGTTTGCGATTTCAAATGCGAACGATTATCCTTCTCTCTTCCGCCAGTTATTGTGCAGACAATGGCACACCTGAGCGCCCGTGTGATGCGCACAAGGGGCGCTCCAGCTATCCGTACACAGGACAAGATCGGGCCGCCACTGGGCTGCGCCCGCCGACCAACCGCAATGACCGAAACCCAGCCGGCCTCCGGCCAGCAGCGCCGTGCCTTCTGGCTCAAGCATCTCCACCAGTGGCACTGGATCAGTTCCGCGATCTGCCTGATCGGGATGCTGCTGTTTGCCGTCACCGGCTTCACGCTCAACCACGCCGCCCAGATCGAGGCCAGGCCCGCGGTCGAGACGCGCCACGCCACCATGCCCGCGCGCGTGCTCGACCAGGTGCGGGCCGAAGCGCCGGCAGGCGATGCCCAGGCGCGTGAAAAGAAGGCGCCGGTGCCGGCGGTGCTGGCCGACTGGCTGGCGCAGGCGCTGGACATCGACGCCAGCGGGCGCGATGCCGAATGGTCCGCCGACGAGATTTACGTGGCGCTGCCGCGCCCGGGCGGCGACGCCTGGGTCAGCCTGGAACTCGACAGCGGCGAAGCCCAGTACGAGAAAACCACGCGCGGCGCCATCTCTTACCTGAACGACCTGCACAAGGGCCGCAACACCGGCGCTGCGTGGAGCCTGTTCCTGGATGTGTTCGCGCTGGCGTGCCTGGTCTTCAGCGTGACCGGCCTGTTCCTGCTCAAGCTGCATGCGGCCGGGCGCGTGGCGACGTGGCCGCTGGTGGGGCTGGGGCTGGTGGTCCCGGTGCTGCTGGCGATCCTGTTTATCCATTGAGTCAACCGTTCCAACCGTTTTCCTTCCTGCATCTCACTGACGAGGTTTCTCCGATATGCGCCGAATGCTCTCCGTCACCCTGACCGGCATGGCCGCGGTTCCCCTGGCCGGCCCCGCGCTGGCCGCGGACCTGAACGTCAAGGTCGAAATCCCGCGCCTGACCGTGGCCGAGTACCACCGCCCCTATGTGGCGATGTGGGTCGAGCGCGCCGACCAGAGCCCGGTGCAGACCCTGGCGGTCTGGTACGACGGCAAGCTCAAGGACGGCGAAGGCACCAAGTGGCTCAAGGACATGCGCCAGTGGTGGCGCAAGGCTGGCCGCGACCTGCACATGCCGGCCGACGGCATCTCCGGCGCCACGCGCGCGCCGGGCGAGCACAGCGTGAGCTTCAGCGACGGCAAGGCGCCGCTGGGCAAGCTGCCCGCGGGCAACTACCAGCTGGTGGTGGAAGCCGCGCGTGAAGTGGGCGGGCGCGAGCTGCTGCGCGTGCCGTTCACGTGGCCGCCGCAAGCCGCACAGACCGCCCGCGCCAAGGGCGAACACGAACTCGGCGGCGTGACCGTCGAACTGAAGCCGTAATTCTTCCGGAGCCAGACGATGAAACCTTCCCTAATGTCCGCCGCATCTTCCCGCATGGCCACACGCGTGGCTGTGCTCGCCCTGGCCGCTCTGGCCCCGCTGGCCGCGCACGCGCACCGCCAGTGGCTGCTGCCGTCGGCCACCGTGCTGTCCGGCAGCGATCCGTGGGTGACCGTGGATGCCGCTGTCTCCAACGACCTGTTCTATTTCGAGCACGTGCCGATGCGGCTCGACAACCTGCAGGTGACCGCGCCCGACGGCAGCGCCGTCAAGGCCGAGAACGCGGCCACCGGCAAGTACCGCAGCACCTTCGACCTGCACCTGGCCCAGCCCGGCACGTACCGCGTGGCGGTGGTTAACAACGGCCTGTTCGCCAGCTACAAGGTCGACGGCCAGGCCAAGCGCTGGCGCGGCACCGCCGAGAACTTCGCCAAGGAAGTCCCGGCCAATGCGCAGGACCTGCAGGTCACCCAGGCCGAAGGCCGCATCGAATCCTTCGTCACTGCCGGCAAGCCCAGCGACAAGGGCCTGCGCACCGTCGGCCGCGGCCTGGAACTGGCGCCGATCACGCACCCGAACGACCTGGTCGCGGGCGACACCGCCAGCTTCCGCCTGCTGCTCGACGGCAAGCCCGCCAGCAACCTGAAGGTCTCGGTGGTGCCGGGCGGCATCCGCTACCGCGACCAGCTGCAGGAGTTCAGCGCCACCACCGACGCCGACGGCAAGTTCAGCGTCAAGTGGCCGGCCGCCGGCATGTACTGGATGGAAGCGGAGGTGAAGGACGACAAGACCACCTTCAAGCAGGCCAGGTCGCGCCGCGCCGTCTACGCGGTGACGGTGGAAGTGCTGCCGCAATAAGCGGGTTGCCGGGTTTGAACCGCGTCCTGGTCCCCGTTGCGCTGTCCGCGCCGCCGCAGCCGCCCGCCGCCGACACGCGGCTGCAGCGCTGGGGCGGCGCGACCATGGGCACGACCTGGTCGGTGGCGGCGCTGCTGCCGCCCGCGGCGGATGCCCACGGCATCGCAGCCGGCATCCAGGCCGTACTCGATGGCGTGATCGCGCAGATGAGCAACTGGGAAGCGGATTCTGACCTGAGTCGCTTCAACCGCGCGGCGCCCGGCAACTGGCACGCGCTGCCGAACGATTGCTTCGCGGTGCTGCAATGCGCGCTGCAGGTGGCGCGCGACAGCGGTGGCGCCTATGACCCGAGCGCCGGCCCGCTGGTAGACCTGTGGGGCTTCGGCCCCGCCCCGGCGCGCACCGCGCCGCCGTCGCCAGACGCGGTGCAGGCCACGCGCAGCCGCTGCGGCTGGGCGCGCATCGAAGTCGATGCCGCGGGCCGGCGCGCCCGGCAGCCAGGCGGCGTGTCGCTGGACTTCTGCGCCATCGCCAAGGGCTTTGCCGTCGACGCGGTGGCGCGCTACCTGTGTGAACAGGGCCTTGAGCACCACCTGACCGAGATCGGCGGTGAACTGCGCGGCCATGGCGTCAAGCCCGACGGCATGCCGTGGTGGGTCGCGCTGGAATCACCACCCGGCCTGGGCAGCGATGCCGCGGGGCAGACGCTGGTGGCGCTGCACGGCCTGTCCGTCGCCACCTCCGGCGACTATCGCCGCTATTTCGACAGTGACGGTCGCCGCTACGCCCATACCATCGATCCGCGCACCGGCTATCCGGCGAGCCACGCGCTGGCCTCGGTCACGGTCATCCATGGGCAGTGCATGCTGGCCGATGCGCTGTCCACCGCGCTGACCGTGCTGGGCCCGGAGGCCGGCATGGCGCATGCACGCCGCCACGGCATTGCCGCGCGCTTCCTGGTGCGCACGCCGCACGGCTTCGGCGAACATCTTTCGCCGGCCTTTGCCGCGATGCTGGCATGAGCGCGAAGGCCATACCGTCCGCCATCGCCGGCGCGAGCTGGCTCGCCGTTGCCGGCGGCCTGGCGCTGTCCGTGCTGGGGCCGTCGCGGGTGGCCATGGCGGCCGGCGTGGTGGCAGCCTATGCGGGCTTCTGCAGCGCGATGGTTGCCCACTATCGCCAGCGGCGGGCGCGCGTGGCGGCGCTGGCGGGCACGGAAGCGGGCGCGACGCTGGTTGCCTATGCCTCCCAGACCGGGTTTGCCGAACAGCTGGCGCTGCAGACCGCCACCGCGCTGCAAGGCGCGGGCGTGCCGGTGCAACTGCTCTCGCTGGCCGATGTCGATGCGCGGCGCCTGCAGGCATGCCGCCAGGCGCTGTTCCTGGTCAGCACCACCGGCGAGGGCGACGCCCCCGACAGCGCGTCCGGTTTTGCGCGCCGCTTGCTGGCCGGCGCGAATGGCCTGCAGTCTTTGCGCTACGGCATCCTCGCGCTCGGCGACAGCAGCTACGCGCGCTTCTGCGCTTTCGGCCATACGCTCGACGGCTGGCTGCAGCGCCACCGTGCGCAGCCGCTCTTTGACCTGGTCGAAGTCGACAACGGCGACGCCGGCGCCCTGCGCCACTGGCAGAACCACTTGTCGGCCTTGAGCGGCGGCGCGGAGATTGCCGACTGGGAACGCCCGCGTTATGCCAGCTGGCGGCTCGCGCAACGCCACCATTTGAACCCCGGCAGCCAGGGCGCGCCGGCGTTCCACCTGTCGCTGGGGCCGCAGGGCGATGCGGCAATGGACTGGCAAGCCGGCGACATCGCCGAGATCGGCCCGTGCCACGCGCCGGCCGACGTTGAACGGCTGCTGGCGCGGCTTGGCCTGGACGGCGCCACGCCCTTGCGCTGCGATGGCCGCGACACCACCCTGGTCGAGGCCATGGCCACGCGCATGCCATTGCCCGAACCGCACTTCGCGGCGATGCAGGGCCTGCCGCCGCAGCAACTGGTGGACACGCTGCCGCCGCTGCCGCACCGCGAGTATTCGATCGCCTCGCTGCCGCAGGACGGGCAACTCGAACTGCTGGTGCGGCAGACCCGCTACGACGACGGCCGCCTCGGCCTGGCCTCCGGCTGGCTGACCGAGCACGCGGCCGTGGGCACCCGCATCGCGCTGCGCATCCGTACCAACCGCAGCTTCCACCCGCCGGCCGATGACCGGCCCCTGATCCTGGTCGGCAACGGCACCGGGCTGGCCGGCCTGCGCGCCCAGCTCAAGGCCCGCGCCGCGGCCGGGCAGCGCCGCAACTGGCTGCTGTTCGGCGAGCGCTCGGCGCAGCATGACGCGTTCTTTGCCGGGGAACTGGCCGCATGGCAGGCCGACGGCACGCTGCAGCGCGTTGACCATGCCTGGTCGCGTGATGGCGGCGCGCCGCGCTACGTGCAGGACGCCCTGCGCGCGCACGGCGATACGGTGCGCCAATGGGTGGCGGACGGCGCGGCCGTTTACGTCTGCGGCAGCCTGCAGGGCATGGCCGGCGGCGTCCATGACGCACTGGCCGGGATCCTCGGCGAAGACGCGCTGCGCCGGCTTGCCGACGACGGCCGCTACCGGCGCGACGTCTACTGAGCGAATCCGCAGCGACACGCGCCGTGCGGAGATCGGCCGCACGGCTCGCGCGCTGGCCGGGGATGCACTATCTTCCGTGTGAACTGCAAGACATCTGCAGCCAATCACAACACCGAGGAGACCTGATGTTACGCACCCCCCGCCGCCTGGCCGCTGCGCTGGCCCTGCTCGCCACCACCATCCCGGCCGCCATGGCCGAAGCCCCCGCCCGCAACAACATGCTTGCCGTGCCCGGCCTGGAGAAGCCCGCCAGCGTGCTGGTCGACCGCTGGGGCGTGCCGCATATCTATGCCGGCACGCTCTACGACGCCTTCTTCGTGCAGGGCTTCATGGCCGCGCGCGACCGCCTGTGGCAGATCGACCTGTGGCGCAAGCGCGGACTCGGCGAGATGGCCAGGGACTTTGGCCCGGCCTATGCCGACGGCGACCGCATGGCGCGCGCGGTGCTGTTCCGCGGCGACATGTATCGCGAATGGCTGGCCTATGGCTCCGACGCCAAGCGCGTGGCCGAGGCCTTCGTGGCCGGGGTGAACGCCTATGTGGCGCTGACCGAGCAGAAGCCCGAGCTACTGCCGCCGGAATTCCGCAAGCTCAACTACAAGCCTGCGCGCTGGCGCGCCGACGATATCGTGCGCATCCGCCACCACGGCCTGACGCTCAACTTTACCGGCGAGGTCGAACGCGCCCAGCTCTATTGCCAGGCCAGGCAGGACGCCCCGCGTGCCGACTGGCTGCGCCGCGAACTCGATCCGCAGATCGAGCCCAAGCTCAACCCCGGCGTCGATCCCTGCACGGTGCCAGCAGCGGAACTGCGCCGCGCCTATGAGCTGGCCACTGCCGCCGCGCGCTTCCCGAAGGAGGCGTGGGCCGCGGCGCAGGCCGGCAGCATCCCGCTCGACCAGCTCTACGCACTGGTGGACCCCAACAGCGACACCGGCCGCAGCCTCGGGTCGAACAACTGGGTCATCGGCGGCAAGCGCACCACCACCGGCCGCCCGATCCTGGCCAACGACCCGCACCGCTCGCACGGCGCGCCCAGCCTGCGCTACATCAGCCATTTGAACGCGCCGGGGATGTCGGTGATCGGCGCGGGCGAACCGTTCCTGCCCGGCATCTCGATCGGGCATAACGGCACCATCGCTTTCGGCCTGACGCGCTTCTACATGGACCAGGAAGACCTCTACGGCTACGAGCTGAATCCGGCCAACCCGCACGAGTACAAATACAAGGGCCGCTGGGAACCGATGGAGACCATCACCGAAGAGATCGTGGTCAAGGGCGAGTCCACGCCGCGCAAGGTCACCATCGACTTCACCCGCCACGGCCCGGTGTTGGTCGCCGATGCCGGCCGCGCGCAAGCCTGGGCGCTGCGCGCCGCGTGGCTCGACTACGGCATGGCGCCGTACTTCGGCTCGATGGACTATATGCGCGCGCGCAATTGGGACCAGTTCCGCGCCGCCATGAACCGCTGGGGCGCGCCCGGCGAAAACCAGGTCTATGCCGACACCAGCGGCAATATCGGCTGGATCCCGGGCGGGCTGACCGTCAAGCGGCCCAACTGGGACGGCCTGACGCCGGTGGCGGGCGATGGCCGCTATGAGTGGGCCGGCTACCGCAACATGGACGAGCTGCCGTGGGCCTACAACCCCGCGCCGGGCTATATCGTCACCGCCAACGAGAACAACATCCCGCCCGAGCACCCGGCCGCCAAGCTGGGCGTGGGCTACGAATGGAGCGACAGCTCGCGCGCGCGCCGGCTCAAGGCCTTGGTGGGCGCCAATCCGCGCAGCTCGGTGCAGGATTCGATGGCGTGGCAGAACGACACCGTGTCGCTGCCGGCGCAGCACGTGGTGGCGCTACTGAAGGACGTGCGCAGCGACGACCCGCAACTGGCCCGCGGCCTGGACCTGTTGCGCGGCTGGGACGGCAACGAGCGCGCCGACAGCGCCGCCGCGGCCCTGTTCGAAGTCTGGTTCAGCAAACACCTGCGCCAGGCCGTGGTGCGCGCCGCGCTGCCGCCCGAAGCCGCCCGCCTGGTCGGCGCGGGCGATGCCGCGCGCGTGGTGGCAGTGCTGCAGCAGCCCGGGCCGTGGATGCCGGTGGAGCGGCGCAATGCAGTGATGCTCGAATCGCTGAAGGCCGCCATGGCGGAAGTGGAAGGCAAGCTCGGCCCCGACCCGCGCGCATGGCAATGGGGCAAGCTCCACACCGCCGTGTTCACGCATCCGATGGACCCGATCCTGAGCGACGCGGAACGCCAGCAGTTCAACATCAACGCCGGCCCGATCGGCGGCTCCGCCTTTACGCCGATGAACACCAGCTACCGCAATACCGACTTCCGGCTGACCGCCGGCGCGTCGTTCCGCATGGTGCTGGATGTGGGCAACTGGGATGCCTCGCGCGTGGTCAATACGCCGGGGCAGTCGGGCAATCCCGCCAGCCCGCACTACCGCGACCTGGCGCCGCTGTGGGCGAAGGGGGAGTATTTCCCGCTGGTGTATACGCGCAAGGCGGTGGAGAAGGCTAGTCGGGAGCGGTTGGAGTTGGTGCCGCAATGAGGGTGGGCGACTCGTGCGTTTGAAGTAGCCATGAAGCCTGGCGTACGCTCCCCTCTCCCGCAAGCGGGCGAGGGGAGGCAAACCGGCGGGAATTGAAAGCGGCAGCGGACGAGGCGCTTGCCGCTTCCTCTTACTTCAACATCTTCAACAACGCCTCCGCCGCCGCATCAGACGATGCCGGATTCTGCCCCGTCACCAGTCGCCCCGCCACCACGACATGGCTGGCCCAGTCCTCGCCACGCGTGAACCGTCCGCCGTTGGCCTTGAGCATGTCCTCCACCAGGAACGGCACCACCTTGGTCAGTTGCACGGCTTCTTCCTCGCTGTTGGTGAAGCCGGTCACCTCCTTGCCCTTGACCAGCGGTTCCCCGTCCGCGCCCTTGGTATGGCGGAACACCGCCGGTGCGTGGCATACCGCTCCCACCGGCTTGCCGGCGCGGTCGAACTGCTCGATCAGCGCGACCGAGCGCTTGTCTTCGGCCAGGTCCCACAGCGGGCCGTGGCCGCCCGGATAGAAGATGGCGTCAAAGTCTTCGGCCTTTACCTGGTCCAGCGTCAGCGTGCTGGCCAGCGCGGCCTTGGCGGCCGGGTCACCCTGGAAGCGCCGGGTGGCGTCGGTCTGGGCGCCGGGATCGTCGCTTTTCGGGTCGATCGGCGGTTGGCCGCCCTTGGGCGAGGCCAGGGTGATGTCGGCGCCGGCGTCCTTGAAGACGTAGTAGGGCGCGGCGAACTCCTCCAGCCAGAAGCCGGTCTTGTGGCCGGTATTGCCCAACTGGTCGTGCGATGTCAGCACCATCAGGATTTTCATTGTTCCGCTCCATGTCGGTTCACAGGCAGCCGGGCTGAAATGCCGCGGCACTGGCAACATCCTAGGCAGCGGACTATGATTCGAAAACTTCTATTATTCGATCTCTGCTATCCAAAAAATGAATATCGGCAGCAAGGACCTTAACCTGCTGTACGTGTTTCACGTGCTGTACCAGGAGGGCAATGCCTCGCGCGCGGCCGCGCGCATGGCGCTGAGCCAGCCGGCGCTGAGCCATAAGCTCAACCGCCTGCGCGACGAGCTGGGCGATCCGCTGTTCGTGCGTGCGCCGCGCGGGCTGACGCCGACGCCGCGCGCGCATGCGCTGGCGCCGCAGGTGCAGCGGCTGGTCGGGGACCTCGATGCGTTCTATGACGCCTGTGCCGGGCACGACTACCTGGCGCGCAGCGAGCACCTGCATATCTACACCACCGACTACATGGAGCAGCTGCTGCTGCCCGCCCTGCTGCCGCGGTTGCGCAGCCAGGCGCCGGGCGTGGTGCTGGTCACGCACAACACGCGCGGCGAGTTGCCGCGCGAGGAACTGGAGAAGGGCACCTGCGACCTGGCGATCGCGGGCTTCTATGAGAACCTGCCCGATACCTTCCACCAGCAGCGGCTATGCAGCGAGGACTTCGTGGTGCTGGCTTCGCGCGCCAATCCGCGGATTGCCGATGGCCTGGATCTCGACGCCTTCCTGGCGTGCGAACACCTGCTGACCACGCTGACCGGCGACCTCAACGGTGTGGTCGACCGCGCTCTGGCCCGGCAGGGGCACAAGCGCAGGGTGGTGGCGGGGCTGTCGAGCTTCCTTGCCCCGAGCCGGCTGGTGCGCGGCACGGAACTGCTGCTGACCTGCCTGCGCTCGGTCGCGGAAGAGGCCGTGGCGCGCGACCCTGAACTGGTGCTGCTGCCGGTCCCATTCGCGCTGCCCCAGGTCGACATGATGCAGATCTGGCACGCGCGCACCGATGCCGACCGGCTGCGGCGCTGGCTGCGCCAGCAGATTCAGGAGGTGGCCAGCGCCATCAGCGCAGCCGAACCGGTCGCGCGCAAGCCCCGCGTCAGGCGCGGTTGACCACTGGCAGCAGCGCGCCCTGCACGGCGCGCGCCGCATCCGAGGCCAGGAACAGGATCACGTCGGCCAGCGCATCCAGGCTGACCCAGCGCGTGGCATCGGCGTCAGGCATGGCCTGGCGGTTTTCCGGCGTGTCGAGGACGCTGGGCAGTACCGCGTTGACGCGGATGCCCTGGTCGCGCAGTTCGGCCGACATCGATTCGGTCACGCGCGCCAGCGCGTCCTTCGAGGCGCAATAGGCGCTCATCTGCGCCTGCCCGCGCGCTGCCGAGTTGGCGCCCACGTTGACGATGGCGCCGCCGCCGGCGGCCAGCATGTGCGGCACCACCGCGCGCGCCATGTTAAGTACCGTGCCCACATTCATGTCGAACAGGTGCTGCCAGGCGCCGGCGTCGGTCTCATGCACGGCGGGGCCCATGGCGAAGCCGCCGGCCAGGTTGCACACCACGTCGATGCGGCCGCATGCCTGAACCGCTTGCGCGACGGCCTCGCTCAGCTGGGCGGCATCGAGCAGGTCCGCCTGCAGCGCCAGGTGGCCCGTGCCCACTTCGGGCAGCGGCGCCACATCCCGGTCCAGCAGCACCACGCGCGCGCCTGCCTGTGCAAAGGCCTGCGCCACGGCGCGGCCCAGGTTGCCGCGCGCGCCGGTGATCAATACGTTCTTGCCGTTGAAGTTCATCTGTGTGCTCCTGCGCCATCGTGGCGCGCATGGTCGGGGTCAGCCATCGCCCGGGGCCGGCTTTCACCATCGTGGGCCGGGGCGAAAAACGCAAGCCAGTCTACGCACCGCCCCCCAACATTTGCTTGCGAAATTGCCTCGGGCTAACCCTTGAACGGCACAGGAAGTTGCGCGGCGGGCCGGCGTTATTGCCGATTGCGCCGTGGCTTGCGTGCTGGCGCGGTGTCCGCGGGGGCAGCCGCCGCTTCCGCTGCCGCGGTCTGTTCAAGGGAGGCCACCAACAGCCGCGCCGCCGGCGACAGCAGTCCCAGGTCGCGGAAGCAGATCGCAAAGCGCCGCCGCGCCCAGTCGTTGCGCAGTGGGATCACGCGCAGGCCGAAGGTGGGAGCGATCGGCGCGGCGATCTCGGCCGGGATGATGGTGATGCCCAGGTTGGCACGCACACAGCGCAGCGCGGCGTCGAAGGTCGAGACCACCGCGCGGTAGGCAATGCCGCGCCCGAGGATGGCCGCATAGCGCGTCAGCATGGTCTGCACCGCGGTCTGGGCGGGCATGCCGATATGGTCGTAGTCCAGCGTGTCCTCGAAGCGGCAGTCGGCGGCCTGCGCCAGCGGATGCGAGGTGTGGACCACCGCCGCCAGGTGGTCGGTGCGGTAGGGCCGGGTCTGGAAGCCTTCCAGGTCGGCCGCGTCCCAGCAGATGCCCAGCGGCGCCGAGCCCTCGCGCAGCGCGCGCACCACGTCGCTGCTCAGGCTTTCCTCGATGGTCACGCGCACGTCGCGGTTGGCCGGCTGCTGCAGGAAGGCGGCGATATCGTCCGGCAGCGATTCCGCCATTGAGGACACCGTGGCCAGCAGCCGCACCTGCCCGCGGATGCCGGCGCCGTAGTCGGCCATGTCGCGCGCGACGCGGTCCGCCGCCGCCAGCATGGCGCGCGCATGCGCCAGCACCATTTCACCCGCGGGCGTCGGGATCACGCCGCGGCGGCGCCGCTCCAGCAGGGTTGCGCCGACGGTCTCTTCCAGTTGCGCCAGCCGCTTGCTGATGGCGGATGCCACGATGTGCTCCTGCTCGCCCGCGCGCGCCATGTTGCGGGTTTCGCAGACGGCGACGAACAGGCGCAGGGTGGTGAGGTCGAGGTCTCGCATGGCTGTGAGGGACTGCGGGTTTCCGGAATGGAATGGTAAGCCTCTTTGGTTGCCGGTAATCATGCATCCGGGAATTCCTGGATGTCGCTGTGCGGCGCCAGGCAGACATTCCGGTTCGGAAGGTTATCGTGCGTAAATCACCGCTTCAGCTCTTGCGCAGAAACTCATAGAGTTCTTCCGTCGCCCCCGCCGCGGGGCGCAAACCGGAAGCCCCTGAATCATGTCTGTTCCCTTTCCCCGCCATGCTGTCATCCGCGAAGTCGGATTGCGCGATGGCCTGCAGAGCATCCGCACCATCCTGCCGACGGCCAGCAAGGAAGCGTGGATTCGCGGCGCGTACGCGGCCGGTCTGCGTGAGCTGGAAGTCGGCTCGTTCGTGCCCGCGCACCTGCTGCCGCAACTGGCCGATACCACGCAGCTGGTCGCGTTCGCGCGCACGCTGCCGGGCCTGTTCGTCTCGGTGCTGGTGCCCAACCTGCGTGGCGCGCAGGATGCGCTGGCCAGCGGTGCGGACCTTATGCTCGTGCCACTGTCGGCCAGCCATGCGCACAGCCTGGCCAACCTGCGCAAGACGCCGGACGAGGTGGTGGCGGAAGTGGCCCGCATCCGTGCCGCGCGCGATGCCAGCGGCGCGAAGACGCTGATTGAGGGCGGTGTCGGCACCGCGTTCGGTTGCACGCTGCAGGGCCATGTCGATCCCGATGAAGTGCTGCGCCTGATGCAGGCGCTGCTCGATGCCGGCGCCGACCGCGTCAGCCTGGCCGATACCGTCGGCTATGCCGATCCGCGCATGGTGCGCGAGCTGTTTGCGCGTGCGCTCGATATAGCCGGCGATCGCTTCTGGTGCGGCCATTTCCACGATACCCGCGGGCTTGGCCTGGCCAACGTCCACGCGGCCCTGGAAACCGGCGTGACCCGCTTTGACGCCTGCCTGGCCGGCATCGGCGGCTGCCCGCACGCGCCTGGCGCCAGCGGCAATGTCACCACCGAAGACCTGGCCTACATGCTCGGCAGCATGGGCATCGACACCGGCATCGATATCGGCCGCCTGCTGGCGCTGCGTGAAGACGTGGCCGGCTGGCTCAAGGACGAAACCCTGCACGGCACGCTGTGGCGCGCCGGCCTGCCCAAGACTTTCCCGGCCCAGCCTGCTGGCGCCGCTGCCTGAGACGCAAGATGACCCAAGACAACAGCAACTCCCTGCCGCTGGCCGGCATCCGCGTGGTCGAATTCACGCATATGGTGATGGGCCCCACCTGCGGCATGATCCTGGCCGACCTGGGCGCCGAAGTGATCAAGGTAGAGCCGCCCGGCGGCGACAAGACGCGCAACCTGCCGGGCCTGGGCATCGGCTTCTTCCGCGCCTTCAACCGCAACAAGAAGAGCGTGGTGCTGGACATCACCACCGAGGAAGGGCGTGCCGCCGCCGCCGAGCTGGCGGGGCAGAGCGACGTGCTGCTGGAGAACTTCCGGCCCGGCCTGATGCAGAAGCTGGGTCTGGACTACGCCACGCTGTCGCGCGCCTATCCGCATCTGATCTACGTCTCGCACAAGGGCTTCCTGCCCGGCCCGTACGAGAACCGGCTGGCGCTGGACGAGGTGGTGCAGATGATGGGCGGGCTGTCCTACATGACCGGTCCCAGCGGACGGCCGCTGCGCGCCGGCACCTCGGTCAACGACATCATGGGCGGCATGTTCGGCGCCATCGGCGTGCTGGCCGCGCTGCGCGAGCGCGACCGCACCGGGCGCGGCCAGGAGATCCAGAGCGCGCTGTTCGAGAACTGCGTATTCCTGGCCTCGCAGCATATGCAGCAGTTCGCCATGACCGGCGAGGCACCGCCGCCGATGCCGTCGCGCGTGTCGGCATGGAGCGTGTATGACGTCTTTACGCTGGCCGGCGACGAGCAGCTGTTTATCGGCGCGGTCAGCGACAAGCAGTTCGTGACGTTGTGCCAGGTGCTGGAGCATCCGGAGCTTCTCGACAAGCCCGAGTACGCCAGCAATGCCTCGCGCGTGGCGGTGCGTCCGCAACTGCTCGATGAGTTGGGCGCGATCCTGCGCCACCACCGCAGCGCCGAACTGGCGCCCAAACTCGAAGCCGCCGGCATCCCCTATGCGCCGATCGTGCGCCCTGACCAGTTGCTCGACGATCCGCACCTGCTTGCCAGCGGCGGGCTGGTGCCGATGCAGGCCGACGACGGCTCGACCACGCCCACGGTGCTGCTGCCGCTACTGATGGGCGGGCGCCGCCCGGGCGTGCGCCGGCCGCTGCCCAGGGCCGGCGAGCACAACGAAGAGATCCTGTCGCAGCTCGGCCAGGGCCGCACCGGCTGACCGGTACCACGACGGGCATGCCGCGGCACAGCGGCAGCCCGCAAAGATCCTACGATAACGATACGGAGACAACCCCATGCACCCCCGTCGCATCCTTCTCAAGTCAGGGCTGGCGCTGGCTGCCACCATGGCCGCCGCGCTGGCCGCGCCCGGCATCGGCGCGCTCGCGCAGGGCAGCACCGGCAAGCCGGTGCGCCTGATCCTGCCGATCAGCGCCGGTTCCGGCGTGGATACCATCGCGCGCGCGGCCGGCCCGGCGCTGGGCAAGGCCTTTGGCCAGCCGGTGGTGATCGAGAACCTGCCCGGCGCCGGCGGCATCACCGGTGCCGCGGCCGTGGTCAAGGCGCAGCCGGACGGCAGCACGCTCGGGCTGGTCTCGAACAACCATGTCATCAACCCGAGCGTGTTCCGCACAATGCCGTTCGATGCCATCAAGGACATCACCCCGATCAGCGTGATCGGCACCACGCCGCTGGTGCTTGTGGTGAATCCCAAGGTGCCGGCGAAGAACGTGAAGGAACTGGTGGCGCTGCTCAAGGCCAAGCCCGACGGCTACAACTACGGGTCGTCCGGCAATGGCACCATCATCCACCTGGCCGGGGAGATGTTCCTGGACGAGGCCGGCGTGAGCGCGCGCCACGTGCCGTACAAGGGCACCGGGCCGATGATGAACGACCTGATCGCCGGACAGGTGGAGCTGGGCGTGGTCGCGCTCAACGCGGTGGCGCCGCACCTGAAGGCCGGCACACTGCGCGCGATCGGCGTGTGCGGCGACAAGCGCTCGGCCGCCGCGCCGGATATTCCCACCATCGCCGAACAAGGCTTGCCCCACTACAACGTTGCCGGCTGGTTTGCCGTGGTCGGCCCCGCCGGCATGCCGCCGGCAGAGGTAAAGCGCGTGCATGACGCATTTGCCAGGGCCTTCACCTCGCCCGAAGTGCTGGAAGCCATGAAGAAGCAGGCCACCGTGATCGCACCCGGCACACCCGAGGCGGCCGCCAGCTTCTTCCGCAGCGAGGCCACGCGCTATGCCGCACTGGTGAAGAAGGCCAACGTCAAGGTCGAATAGCGGCCAGCAGGGCTGAATCGTCGGGCACGGCCTGCAGGCCGCGCAGCGAAGGCCTAGAATGCAGCATCGCCCCCGTGACGATGCCCTGCAGGAGGACGCGCCATGACCGACAAGCCAGTCAGGATCCCCGGCCCCGACCACCCGATCACCATCACGCCGACGGCCGGCAGGGTCGTGGTCAGGGTGGCGGGCATTGCCATTGCAGACAGCGACGCGGCGCTGACCCTGCAAGAGGCGACCTACCCGCCGGTGCAGTACATCCCGCGCGAGCATGTCGACATGACGCAGCTGGAGCGTACCGCGCACACGACGTACTGCCCATACAAGGGCGATTGCAGCTACTTCTCCGTCTCCGCCGGCGGCGAGCGCGCGCGCAATGCGGTGTGGAGCTATGAGGCGCCTTACGCCGCGGTCGCGGCGATCGCCTCGCACCTGGCCTTCTATCCGGACCGCGTCGACAGCATCGAGATCCTCGGCGCCTGAGCGCGCGCCGCCCGGCATGGCGGCATATCCATCTGCGAAACCATTCGTTCCCTGCCGGGGCGCGCACCGCTATCGTCTGCCCATCCAGACTTCAGTGAGCGCTTCCATGTCCTTCCGTTCCTTCCTGCTGCGCGGCGCCATCGTCGCCGGCGTTGCAGTCATGGCCTCTGGTACCGCGCTGGCGGATCGCCTCGACGATATCCGCAAGGCCGGCGTGCTGCGCGTGGGCGTGTTCGATGCCAACCCGCCGTTCGGCTTTGTCGATCCGAAGACGCATGCGCCGGCTGGCCTGGATGTCGACTATGCCAATGAGATTGCCAGCCGCCTTGGCGTCAAGGCGGAGTTCCGCGCCACCAACCCTGCCAACCGCATTCCGCTGCTGGCCTCACAGAAGGTGGATATCGTCGCGGCCAACTTCACCATCACCGATGAACGGCGCCAGCAGATCGGCTTCTCCACGCCCTACTTTGCCAGCGGGCTGCAGTTCATCGCAAAGAAGGGGGCGCTGCGCCAGCCCGATGACCTGAAGGCCTGGCGCCTGGGCGTGGACAAGGGCACCACGCAGGAAACCACGCTGCGCCAGCGCTACCCCGAAGCGCGCGTGATCGCCTATGACGATTCGCCGCTGGCGCTGCAGGCGCTGCGCACCGGCGCGATCCAGGCCTTTGCGCAGGACGGCGCCAAGCTCGGCGCGCTGCTGGCCACGCTGCCCAACCGCGACCAGTTCGAGATCTCGCCCTTCACGCTGACGCGCGAGTACATGGGCGTGGGCGTGCCCAAGGGCGAGGAGCGCCTGCAGGCCGCCATCGACCAGATCCTGCTGGACCTGGAAAAGAACGGCACGGCCGCGCGCATCTACGACAAGTACTTCGGGCCGAGGAGCCAGGCGCCGCTGGCGCGCGACTTCACCATCGGCAGCACGGTCAAGTAAGCACGCCACAGCCTGATCGCCCCTGACGCATGGTTTCCATACTCTGGCAGTTGTTGCCGGCCAAATACCTGCACTGGCTGCTCGGCGGCTTTGCCATGACGGTGGCGCTGTCGCTGGCGGTGTTCGTGCTCGGCTGCGCGCTGGCCGCGGCTGCGAGCGGTGCCGGTGCTGATGCTGATGCTGATCTTCTGGACTTACTTCCTGCTGCCCATGCTGGCCGGCGTGCAGGTCAGCGAAGTGCTGACCGTGGTGCTGGCGCTGGGCATGTCGCGCACGCAGGCACTCTGGCATGTGGTGCTGCCGCAGGCGCTTCGCGCCATGCTGCCGTCCCTGGCCAACACCTGGGTGGCGCTGACCAAGGATACGTCGCTGGCCTATATCGTCGGCGTCAGCGAGTTGTCGACGCTGGCCACGCAGGTCAATGGCCGCAGCATGGGCTATGCCGCGGAAGTGTTCGCAGCGGTTGCGCTGCTCTACTTCGTGCTGTGCGTGGTGATCGAGGCAGGCGCCGCTGCGTCGCCTGCAGGGATCGCACGGACGCGGCCGGGCCGAGGTCGCGGTTGCGCGCCAGGCCATGGCGCAGTCTGCAAGGGCCGGTGCCCCGATGCTCTGACATCGGCAAAGGCAGGTGCCCCGCGGCTGCCGCCATCCTTGCAATCCCCGCAAGCTTCGCCTTACATGAAGGCTTGCTGTTGCGGCCCGCCCCCCGCGCAACTCGCTTTGTCTTGCGCGCCGCCACGCCTGTCCAGATCCATTGCGGCACCCACCCGGCTGGAGGCACCATAATGCTCGGACTTACGCAGCTTGGCATCATCCATACCTTGATCAGTCTGGCGGCACTGGCCTGCGGCCTGGTGGCGCTCTCGCGCACCGGCATGGTGCGCCTGCATACCCGGCTTGGACTGGCCTATGTCATCGGCACCGTGCTGAGCTGCCTGACCGGGTTTGGCATCTTCCAGCACGGCGGATTCGGCAAGCCCCATGTGCTGGGCATTGTCACGCTGCTGGTGCTGGCCGTCGCGGTCTACGCGGCACGCGGTGCGTTCGGGCGCATGAGCCGCTACGTGGAGGTGGTGTCGCTGTCGCTGACGGTGTTCTTCCACTTCATCCCGGGCCTGACCGAGACCGGCACGCGCCTGCCGGTGGGCAATCCGGTATTTGCCAATGCGGAAGCGCCGGAACTGAAGGCGATCGTCGGCGTGCTGTTCCTGGTATTCCTGGCGGGGGCGGTGCTGCAGGTGCGCTATCTGCGACGCCAGCCAGGAGCAGGCGCAGGATCGTTCCCGGGCCGAATAGCGTGACTGTCGGGCGCCCTAGGGGCCGAGTGCCGCGTCGATCATGGCCACGGCCAGCCCGACCAGCAGCGCAACCGCCGACGCGATGAACCATCGCACGGTCTTGCGGTACTCATCCACCGCATCGTCCTCGATGCGTAGCGCGCGGTAGAGCGCCACGATCTGCAGCGACACCGCGGCCAGCAGCGATACCGCGGCGAACAGCGCGCGCAGGTTCCAGTGGCCGGGACTCTCGAAGCCCCAGAACCGCCAGAACGCCAGCGAGAAGCCGAGCAGCACTGTGATCGCGGTGATGATGCCCTGGCGGTAGCCGTTGGGCACCAGTTGCGGCGCAGGCTTGGGCGCAGCCGCTGGCTCGGGAGCATTCATCAGGCGCCTCCGTGATAGTGTTGCGGGGCCGCAGTCCGAGCCGCAGCCCTGCCGGTACGTCGCGGGCTCAGCTTCGGTTCTCCGGCAATTGCACTACGGCCAGCGTGGCATCGGTACTACCGATGACCCTGCTGACATGCCCCTTGCCCGTGGTGTCGTCCAGCAACAGCGCACTGCCCGCCGACAGCGGTCGCCGCTCGCCATCGCTGGCTTCGAACTCCATCGCACCAGCCAGCAGGAAGATCCACATGCGCAGCGGCGACGGGTGCAGTGCGCCGACCCAGCCGGCCGGCACCAGCAGGAAGCCCTGGCGCGCGGCTTCGTCCAGCGGCGACACCCAGAAGGCGCGCGCGGGCGGCGCGAACAGGCGCTCGGTGATGGCAACGGAAAGGGGGGCGAAGTGGGATTCGCCGGCGGCATCCGCGTAAAGTCGTTCGAAGGCCAGCGGTGCACGGGCGGTTGTGACGGGTTCGGCAGTGACAGCCATGGCGCACCTCCCTGCGGCGCATTGCGCGCGGCATTGTTATCCAGCCAGTCTAGGCTGCCGGACGCGGAGTGCAATGCCGGCCATGAGGCGCGCGCTGGCGCCCCCGGCACCGTGCTTCAACCCTTGCTGAAGATGCTGTAGAAGTCCGGGGCGCCGCTGTCGGGCACGCTCAGGTCGAGCGAAGCTTCGATGTGTTCCAGGTGTTCCGCCATCAGCGCGCTGGCGCGCGCGGCGTCGCGCTGCTCGATGGCGTCGATCAGCTGGCGGTGCTCATGCTCGGCGCAGGCCGGCGCGCCGGGGCGGTCGTACAGCGTGATGATGAGGCAGGTCAGCGACACCATCTCGCGGATCAGCTTTTCGAGGATGGCATTGCCGGCCATCTCGGCCAGCAGGATATGGAATTCCCCCGACAGGCGGATCATCGCGGCGCGGTCGCCGCGTGCGCGCGCGTTGTCTTCTTCCATCGCATGACGGCGCAGGCTGCGGACTTTGGCCGGTGTGGCACGCTGGGCCAGTTCGGCCGCCAGCGCGGGCTCGACCACGCGGCGCGCCTGGAACACCTCGCGCGCCTCGTCCACCGTGGGGCTGGAGACAAAGGCGCCGCGGTTGGGTACCAGCGTGACCAGCTTCTCATGCGCCAGGCGCGCGAAGACCTGGCGGATGCGGGCCCGGCTGGCGCCGGTCACCTCGCACAGCCGTTCCTCGACCAGCTTGGTGCCGGCCAGCAGGCGGTGCTCCATGATCGCGGTCAGCAGGCTGAGGTAGATGGCCTCGGTGGCGGAAGCCTCGCTGGCGGCGGCCTCCGGGCCGGCACTTTCCTCCGCTGCAGCATTGGCGGCGGACTTTGGTGCCGTTTTCAGTGTTGCCTTGGACGCGGGCCGGCGCGGCGTTTTTGCTGCCGCGCCGGGCGCCGCCTTCTTCGATGTGGTTGCCATATCAGGGGACGGACATTCAGCCTGTCGCCGGAAATGGCGACGAAAGACGGCTATATCGTACACAAATATGGCGACACGGACGGCATTTGTCAGGCCGGCGCGGTTTCCTCGCGCATCGTGCCCACGGCTGCGGCGCCACCGGCGGCTTCGAACGGGTGCACCTGCGCCCAATGCCGGGCGATGTCGACGCGGCGGCAGATCCACACCTTGTCGTGTCCCTGCACATAGTCAAGGAAGCGCTGCAGCGCGCGGAAGCGGCCCGGGCGGCCGAGCAGGCGGCAGTGCATGCCGATCGACAGCATCTTGGGGCGGTCCTGTCCGCTCGGGTCGCCTTCCTCGTACAGCACGTCGAACGCGTCCTTCAGGTACTGGAAGAACTGTTCGCCGGTATTGAAGCCCTGCGGCGTGGCAAAGCGCATGTCGTTGGAGTCGAGCGTGTACGGCACCACCAGGTGCGGCTTCTTCTCGCCGCCGGTGACTTCCACCTCGGTCCAGAAGGGCAGGTCGTCGCCGTAGTAGTCGGAGTCGTACAGGAGGCCGCCGTGCTCCACCACCAGGCGGCGCGTGTTGGGGCTGTCGCGGCCGGTGTACCAGCCCAGCGGCAGCTCGCCGGTCAGGTCCTTGATGATCTGCATGCCGATGCGCATGTGCTCGCGCTCGGTGGCTTCATCGATGCCCTGGTAGTGGATCCAGCGCCAGCCGTGGCAGGCGATCTCGTGGCCCAGTTCGACAAAGGCGCGGGTCAGTTCCGGATGGCGTTGCAGCGCCATCGATACGCCGAAGATGGTCAGCGGCAGGCCGCGCTTTTCGAACTCGCGCAGCAGGCGCCAGACGCCGGCGCGCGAGCCGTATTCATAGATGCCCTCCATGCTCATGTGGCGGTCGGGGTAGGCCGCGGCGCCGACGATCTCGGAGAGGAACTGCTCGGATGCGGCGTCGCCGTGCAGCACGCAGTTTTCGCCGCCTTCTTCGTAGTTGAGCACGAACTGCAGCGCAACGCGCGCGCCACCCGGCCAGCGGGCGTGCGGCGGCCGGGCGCCGTAACCGGTGAGATCGCGTGGATAGCGGGACTGGAGCATGGTGATGGAGTCGGAAATGGATCGGGAAGTCATACGGTTCAGTTCAACGCATAAGGGGCCAGCATGCCCGCATACGCCTTGGGCAGCGGCCGCGCCCAGTCGCCGCGCTTGCTGGTGCCCAGGCGCACCGAGACCAGCGCCTCGGCCATCTTGACCGCGCACACCACGCCGTCGATCACCGGCGCGCCGATGGCGTCGGCGATCTCGTCGCACAAGTCGGTCATGCCGGCGCAGCCCAGCACGATGCATTCGCTGCGGTCTTCAACCAGCGCCTGGCGGCAGGCCTCGGTGATGATGCGGCGCGCGTCCGAGCCCGGGCGCTCCAGTTCCAGCACCGGCAGGTCGCAGGCGCGCACGTTGTTGCAGAAGCGCTTCATGCCGTAGCGCTCGGCCAGGTGCCAGGCGATATTGCAGGTGCGCGCCAGCGTGGTCACCACGCTGAAGCTGCTGCCGACCACGCTGGCCATATGCATGGCGGCCTCGGCAATGCCGATCACCGGTCCGCGCGCCACCTCGCGGGCGGCGTACAGGCCGGGGTCACCGAAGCAGGCAATGACGTAGCCGTCCACGCCTTCCTGCTCGCCGGCCAGGATCTCGTCGAGGATGCCGGGCACGGACAGGGCCTCGTCATAGTGGCTTTCAATGGAAGCCGGGCCCATGCGCGGGCTTACCGCGCTGATGCGCGTGCCCGGTGCCGCCACGGCGACGGCGCACTGCCCGATCTTGTCGGTCATGCTCTGGGTGGTATTGGGGTTGATGATCTTCAGCTTCATGGACGCGGCTCTGCTAAGTGCGGTCGAAATCGTGCAGTCGAAAGAATGGTTCCGGGGATCAGGCCTGGCTGGCGGCGTGGCTGCCGAAGTGGCCGGGCATCATGCGCGGCGCCAGTTGCCGGTACAGCACCAGCGCAATGCCCATGCCGATAAACCAGCTGTAGTTGGCCGCGGGCTGCCAGGCCGGCACCACCACGCACAGGATCGGGATGATGGCCGCCGGGATCATGGTGGTCACGGCCGCCGGGTTGAAGCCGTTGCGGTACCAGTAGCGGCCGCGCGGGTTCAGCGTGTACAGGTCGTCGACATCGACATGCTGGCGGCGCACCAGGTAGAAGTCGGCAATCAGGATGCCGAACAGCGGGCCGATGAAGGCGCCCAGTATGTCCAGCGTGTAGTGGATCACCGCCGGGTTGTTGTACAGGTTCCACGGCGTGATGAAGATCGATGCCACGGCCGCGATCATGCCGCCGGTGCGCCAGCTGATGTGCTTGGGCGAGACGTTGGAGAAGTCGAATGCCGGCGAGACAAAGTTGGCGACGATATTGATGCCGATGGTGGCGGTCATGAAGGTGAACGCGCCCAGCAGCATGGCGAAGGTGCTGTCGATATGGCTGACGGTCTCCACCGGGTCGGTGATCAGCTTGCCGAACACCGGCAGCGTGGCCGAGGTGGTGATCACGGTCAGCAGCGAGAAGCCCAGGAAGTTGACCGGCAGGCCCCAGAAGTTGCCGCGCTTGACCGACTTGAAGTCCTTGGCGTAGCGAGAGAAGTCGCCGAAGTTCAGCATCGGGCCGGAGAAATACGACACCACCAGCGCGATCGCGCTCAGCATCACCGGCACCGCTTCCCAGCCGGTGTATTTGACGAAGCTCAGCGTGAAATTGACGTTCTCCCAGCTGGCCTTTTTCACCAGCCAGATCGCCAGCGCGATCATCACCACGTACACCGCCGGGCCGGCCCAGTCGATGAACTTGCGGATGGTCTCCATGCCGGTCCAGAACACCAGCGCCTGCAGCACCCACAGCACCATGAATGCGCCCCAGCCCAGCGTGGAGAGCCCGGCAAAACCGTGCAGCTTCACGTCGGCATACGGCGCCAGCGCGGGGAAGAAGTGCAGCGCCAGCAGCAGGAAGGCGCTGGAAGCCAGGTAGGTCTGGATGCCGTACCACGCCACTGCGATCAGCCCGCGGATCACCGCCGGGATATTGGCGCCGAGCACGCCGAACGAGGCCCGGCAGATCACCGGATAGGGCGTGCCGGTCACCTGGCTGGGCTTGGCCACCAGGTTGCAGAAGAATTGCACGATCAGGATGCCGACCAGCAGCGACACCAGCACCTGCCAGCTGGTCAGCCCCAGCGCGAACAGGCTGCCGGCGGTGATGTAGCCGCCCACGCTGTGCACGTCCGACATCCAGAAGGCAAAGATGTTGTAGGTGCCCCAGGTCTGCTTGCGCAGCGGCGCCAGGTCCTCATTGGTCAGGCGTTCGTCATAGCCCGGCTTGATCAGGGCGTTGCCGTGTGCGGCATGCCCCGCCTGCGCCTGCGATGCGTCGGTGGGCGTTGCGGTCGTTTGCATCATCTGAGTCTCCTGGCAGATGTGTGTCTTGACGATAGGCGACGTGCGGCCGTTGGGCTCTTTGGTGTGCGCCGATGGAAAGCTGGTTTTTACTGTCTACTAAATTGTCTACAAAATTGACTAAGTGTGTAGACGATGTTGTAGATCACGGGTTCGTGATTGTCAACATTCGTTTTCCCTGAAGTCTTCTCGCCCAATCACGGATCTGCTCACGGGTTTACCCCCGGCTTGTTTCGTGCGGATCCTGAATATAGGATGTCCAACATCCCATCTGTAGATGGGCTGGCAAAGAGACAAAATTGGAGACAACTGTGGGGCATGGTCCGCTTTCCCGATTCACCGTACTCGACCTCACGCGCGTGCGCTCCGGTCCGGCCGCCGTCCGCCAGTTTGCCGACTGGGGTGCGACCGTCATCAAGATCGAAGAGCCGGGCCAGGCGCCCGATGACAAGCCGGGCGGTTCGGCGCAGTTTGCCGACTACCAGAACACTCATCGCAACAAGCGGAGCATTACGCTCAACCTCAAGCATCCGGAGGGGCGCGCGCTGTTCCTGGAGCTGGTGCGCAAGGCCGATGTGGTGGTGGAGAACTACCGGCCCAACGTGAAGTTCAAGCTGGGCATCGACTATGAGTCGCTGCGCAAGGTCAATCCGCGCATCGTCTATGGCAGCGTATCGGGGTTCGGGCAGGATGGTCCGTACCACGAGCGCCCGGGCCTGGACCAGATCGCGCAAGGGATCTCCGGCATGATGTCGGTCACGGGCGAACCCGGGCGCGGACCGATGCGGGCGGGGATTCCCGTTGCGGACCTGACCGCCGGCCTGTTCTGCGCGATCGGCCTGATGGTGGCGCTGCTGGAACGCGAAGTGTCTGGCCAGGGCCAGTGGGTGCAGACCTCCCTGCTGCAATCGCAACTCTGGATGATGGACTTCCAGGCCATGCGCTGGCTGATGAACGGCGAGGTGCCGGGCCAGAGCGGTAACGATCATCCCACCAGCAGCCCGACCGGCGTGTTCCCGACGCAGGATGGCTACATGAATATCGCCGCCATGGGCAACGACATCTTCGCGCGGCTGTGC
Organism: Cupriavidus sp. CP313; assembly: GCF_054072015.1. Taxonomy (NCBI): domain Bacteria; kingdom Pseudomonadati; phylum Pseudomonadota; class Betaproteobacteria; order Burkholderiales; family Burkholderiaceae; genus Cupriavidus; species Cupriavidus sp. CP313. Next base: position 153,497 of record NZ_JBSVZB010000013.1, read on the forward strand.
AAGGTGCTTGAGGTGCCTGAACTCATCGCGGACGAGCGCTTCCTGACGGTGCCGTTGCGTGCCCGCAATCGGCCGGCGCTGAACGCCGCGATCGCCGAGCGCACACGCACCCGCACCACCGAGGAGTGGATCAGCCGCATGAATCGCGAAGGGGTGCCGTGCGGCCCCATCCTCAGCATGAACGAGGCCTTCGCCGATCCGCAGGTCGAACATCTGCGCATGCGCCAGCCCATCGAGCACCCCAGGCTGGGCACGATCTCCGTCGTCGGCCAGCCGGTGATCCTGAGCCGGACCTCGCTGGGGGAACTGGCACCGGCACCGGAGAGCGGTGAGCATAACCACGACGTGTACCGCTCGCTGCTCGGCCTGGATCCGGCCCGGATCGAAGCGCTTGTGGCGCAGGGGGTCATCTGATTGGGCGCTACCATATCCGCCATGATTGCCCCGCTTCCGGGGCCACAGACATGACGGAGATTCTGATGAAGGCCCAACTTGGCATGGAGATTCGCGGATTCACGAGCCTGCGCCGGCCGGACAACCTGCCCGACGAGATCGCGCACCAGATCCGCCAGCGCATCCTGGACGGCACCCTGGCCCACGGGCAGCAACTGCCCACGGAGAACGAGCTGGCCACCGCGTTCGACGTGAGCCGCAATGTCGTGCGCGAGGCCATCGCGCGCCTGAAGCTGGCCGGCTACGTTGAAACCCGGCGCGGCACCGGCACGTTCGTGGCGCAGGGCATCGGGCAGCGCAACTTCGAGATCGTCACCGACGAACTGTTGCATGAGGATGCGCTGGAGCATGTCTTCCAGCTGCGTCTCGAGATCGAATCGGGCGCCGCCGCGCTGGCGGCGCGGTTCCGCACGCCTGAGCAGCTGGAGGCGCTGCGACTGGCGCTGGCGAAGGTCGATGAAGCGGGCGGAGACTGGGAAAAGGGCGCGGACACCGCACTCGATTTCCACCTCGCGGTGGGCAACGCAACCAACAACCCGTACTTCATTCGCTTGATGGCGCATCTGAGCCATGTTCTCCACGACTCCGTGCGCACGCTGCGTTCCACCTCGACCGGGACCAAGCGCATCGCGGAGATCGAACAGGAGCACCACGCGATCTTCGATGCCATTGCCGCGGGGAACGCCGACCGCGCGCGCGCCGCCATGCGCTACCACTTGACCAACGGCATTGAAAGACATAAGGCCCGAGCGCCTGGAAAGACAACATGACCACGACACGCATACTGCAAGGCGAGATTACCGATACCCTGCTGGTGGAAAAACGCGGCCGCACCGGCTGGATTACCTTCAACGACCCTGGCCGCCACAACGCCGTCTCGTTCGACATGTGGGCGGCACTGCCCAAGGCGCTCGCAGCGTTCGAGCAGGACGACGAAGTGCGCTCGGTAGTGCTGACCGGCGCCGGAGAGCGCGCCTTCGTGAGCGGGGCGAATATCGCGCAGTTCGACAACCTGCGCTCCGGCGAGGAGGCCGTTGCGGCCTACGAACAAGTGGCCGAGGCCGCCCAGCTGGCCCTCTACGACTACGCCAAGCCGACCCTTGCCAGGATCAAGGGCTATTGCATCGGCGGCGGCCTGAATATCGCCCTGTGCTGCGACATCCGGATCGCGTCGTCCGACAGCACCTTTGCCATCCCGGCTGGCAAGCTCGGCCTGGGTTACCGGCTCACCGCGATCCGGAATCTGGTCAGCACGGTCGGCGCCGCCAATGCGCTCGAAATCTTCCTTACGGCCAACCGCTATTCGGCGGCCGACGCCAAGACCCTTGGCCTGGTCCATCACGCGACCGATGCGGCTGACCTCGACGCGGCGCTGCAGACGCGCCTGGACCAGATTGCCGCCAACGCGCCCCTCACGCTGCGCGCCGGCAAACGCATGATTCGTCAATTGCAGCAGCTGGGCCCGGAGGTCGATATCGCGGGCATGCAGCAGCTCGTCATGCAGTGCTTCGCCAGCGACGATTACTGCGAGGGCAAGCGCGCCTTCGCCGAGAAGCGCAGCCCCGCCTTCAAGGGCCAATAAGCGTTGCATCCCGGAGATCCGGGAATACCGGCAATACCGCCACGCATGACGTGGGGACACATACAAAAGAGAGGAGACATGGCATGAACACGAAGCAGAGGCTTGTCCTGGCGATGGCCGTGGCCGGCCTGGGCCTGGCAGGGCACGCGGCGGCCCAATATCCGCAACAGCCCATCCGTATCGTGGTGGGCTATGCGGCCGGGGGCACCACCGACATCCTGGCGCGGGCGCTGGCCGAACAGCTGGCCAGCGAGCTGAAGCAGTCGGTGATCATCGAGAACAAGCCCGGCGCGGCCGGCAACTCGGCCGCCGCCTATGTGCAGCAGTCGGCCCCGGATGGCTATACGCTGTTCATGGCAACCGTGTCGAGCCACGGCATCAACCCAGCCCTGTACAAGAAAACGCTGGGCTACGAGCCGGTCAGCGGCTTTGCGCCCGTCAGCATGGTCGCCTCGATCCCGCTCGTGCTGATCACGACCCCGAACCTGCCCGCCAGGAACGTGCCTGACCTGGTGGCGCTGGCCCGGAAGAAGTCGGGAGAGCTGAACTACGCATCCAGCGGCAACGGTTCGCCGGTCCACCTGGCCGGCGCGATGTTTGCCCAGAGCGCCAATGCCAAGCTGGTGCATGTGCCGTATCGGGGCGGCGCGCTTGCCAATACTTCGGTGATCGCCGGCGAGACGCAACTGAGCTTCGCCACGCTACCTGGCGCCCTGCCGCAGGTGAAGGCCGGCAGGCTGCGCGCCATCGCCGTGACCACCAGGGAGCGGTCGCCGCAACTGCCGGATGTTCCCGCCATGCGTGAGGTGCCGGGCTTCGGCAGCTTCGAGATCAATACCTGGAATGCATTGCTGGCACCGAAGAATACGCCCCAGCCGGTGATCGATGCGCTGAACAGGGCCGTCGCCAAGTCACTGGCGTCGCCGAAGCTTATTCAGCGCTTCAACGGGGAAGGGGCGACGCCGGCCAGCAGCACCCCGGCTGAGCTCAGCCGCTTCGTCAACGCCGAGCTGGCCAAATGGGCTGGCGTCGTGAAAGACCTGAACGTCAAGGTTGACTGAAGGCAGGCGGCCTTGCGGTCCGGTCAATCTCAATAAGCAATCTTCGCCGTCAGGCTCACGCTGCGCGGATCGGCCGGCTGGATGTAGTTCTCGTACTGGAAGCCCCAGTAGCGCTTGTTGGTCACGTTGTTCAGCGCGGCGCGCAGCGTCAGGTCCTTGCCGGCGACGCGGGTGTTGTAGCTCGCGCCGAGATTGAACACCGTGTAGCCGCCGGCCTCCAGCGTATTGCCCGCGTTCAGCTTGGTATTGCCGGTGTACTTGCCATCGACACCAAGGCGCAGGCCCGGCACGAACGGCACGCGGTAGCTGATGCGTCCCGCCAGCACCAGGTCAGGCGCACCGGCGACGCGCTTGCCGTTGTTGGCCATGCCCTTGTCGTAGTACGAGTCCAGGTACATCGCGCTCGCGCCGAATTCCCACTGCGAGCCCAGCCGGTACACGCCGGCCAGCTCCAGCCCCTGGTAGATCGAGGTGCCGTCCTGCTGGCGCGTCGGCACGCCGCCGTTGATGCTGTCGTACTCGGCGCCGCGCTCGATGCGGAAGGCGGCGGCGGTGGCGCTCCAGGCGGCCTGGTCGGCCTTGACGCCGATCTCATACTGCTTGCTGCGGATCGGGCTGAGCAGCTGGCGCGCGTTGGTGTAGCCATCCGGCACGATCGAGCCGGGCTCCAGCGCTTCCACGTAGCTGGCGTAGACCGTGGCCGTGGGCACCGGCTTGAACATCAGCGCCAGCGTGGGCGTGACCACGCCGTTCTTGCTGTAGCTGGACGTCACCGGCACATAGCCGTTCTGCTCGAAGTTGGTCACGCGCAGGCCGGCCAGCACCGACCAGCGCTCGCTCAGCTGCACGGTGTCGCTGGCGAACACCGACTTCTGCGTAATGTCGCTGTTGCGCACCTTGTTGAAGGCGGTCGAGCTGTAGTACGTGTTGGTGTTGGGCTCGAAGATGTTGCCGGTGCCGATGACGGCGCCGAAGCCGTTGTTGTCATAGCGGTCGATCTGCTTCTGCCACGACAGGCCCGCCACCAGCTGGTGGCCGAACGGCCCGGTGCGGAACTTGCCTTCGAGCATCGCCTGCCATTGCCCCACCTGCTGGTTCTGCGCGGTGTCGTAGCGCTGGTCGTTGTAGTCGCCGGCCTGGTTCAGCAGGTTGTAGGTGCTTTCGTTGCGGCTGCGGTTGACCTTGGTGAAGCTGTAGTTGGTGCTGACTGCCCAGTCCGGATTGATCTGGTAGCGCAGGCCGGTGCTGTACAGCTGCAGGTTGGTGTTCAGGTGCTGGTCGGCACCGGCGAAGTTGCGGATGCGGCCGGACACCGCGGCCGGCAGGGCCGTGTCGCCGTAGCTCCACAGGCTGAACGACGGCATCTGGCCAGTGGCGCGGCGGTCCTGGTAGATCGAGTCGAAGGTCCAGGTCAGGTCCTTGGTCAGGCGCGCATCCAGGCCCAGCGAGACGCTGTCGCGCTTGATATTGCGCGCGTTGTAGGGCGTGCCTTCCTCGTGCGTCACGTTCAGGCGGTAGCCGAACATATTGTTCGGGCCGGCGCGCCCGCCCAGGTCGGCGTGCTCGCTCCAGACATTGGCGGCGCGGTAACCCAGTTCGAATGAGGCGGTGAAGGTGTCGGTCGGCTTCTTGGTGACATAGTTGACGATGCCGCCCGGAGTGGCGAAGCCGTACATGAAGCCCGGCAGCCCCTTGAGCAGTTCCACCTGCTCCATATGCTCGTACGGCAGCGTGATGCCGTAGGCGATGAACGGCAGCCCGTTGATCTTGAAGCCGTTCTGCCAGTCGATCTGCAGGCCGCGCACGCTCAGGTAGCTGGACCAGCTGTTGTAGCCGTTGCCGTTGTCGCTGACCGACGCATCCATCGCAAACACATCGCCCAGCTTGGCCACCTGGCGGTCGGCCAGGTCTTCGCCGGTGACGATGGTGGTGGAGTACGGGGTGTCGAGCTGCGTGCGCGAGCCCAGCGCGCCGGTGCTGGCCTTTTTCTCAAGCTGCAGGCCGGAATCGTCGACGGCCGAGGCGCTGACGGTCACCGCGGGCAGCGACTGCCCATCCGCTAGCGCCGCGGCTTGCTGCGCCAGCGCGGCGGTTGCCGGAAAGCCGGCCAGGACGGCCAGTTGCGCCAGCACGGCGAGATGGCGGGGTTTGGGTGCGCGCAGGCGCGCGGCGCGAATGACTTGGCGGCTCATGAGGGGACAGCAGGAGACAGGCGGGCCTGTATGTAAATTTAGATACAAATGCGAATTATTCGCATTTAGGAAAAGGCCGAATGATGCTAGCGTTGGGATAGGGCGTCAAGGCACCACATGAGCTTTGTGGTTGAAAACAACGAGGAGGCGCCATCGAACTGGCGCTGTAGCTCATTTGAGCTACACTGTGAATACGTCTGGGACGGACAAATCTCAAACTGTCCGAGATCTCCAGTTATCCGTTCTCCACTTCGCTATTGTTTGCAGGAGCCTGTCATGTCCGCTTCGACTTTTGTCCGCGCCCGTATCGACGCTGAAATCAAGGAAGAGGCCGCGATCGTTCTGGAAGCAATGGGGCTGACGGTTTCAGACGCCGTGCGCATGCTTTTGACGCGCGTGGCACGTGAAAAGGCATTGCCTGTGGAACTGATGACTCCCAATCCAGCAACCATTGCGGCGCTAAGAGAGGCGCGGGCCGGTGGCCTCCGCAAGTTCGGGTCGGTGAGCGACCTGATGGCGGATCTCAACGATGAGGACGATTGAACGGACGACCCAATTCAAGCGCGATTACAAGCGCGAACTCAGAGGGCCGTTCAAGGCACTGCTGCAAAGCCCGGCTGGTGACTGGTTTGCAATCCTGACTGCCTTGGCGAGTGACGTATCGCTGCCGGACAAGTTTCGCGACCATGCGCTTGGCGGCCAGTGGAAGGATTTCCGGGATTGCCATGTTCGGCCAGACCTTTTGCTGATCTATCGGAAGCCAGACCCTTGGACACTGCAACTTGTCCGGCTTGGGTCGCACAGCGAGCTGGCCTTGTAGCCAGCAGTCCAGGCCGCCAGCAAAAGAAAAGCGCGCGGCACAAGCAGTGCCGCGCGCTTTTTTGCATTTATGTACTGCTGGTTGTGAAGCGCCCGGGAATGGCGCTTATTCACCGGTTGCCGGTACGGCGGCGCGCGCCGGGGCGGCATCGCTTCTGGCCGGCAGGGCGGGGAATTCCATGTCGGCATAGGACACGAAGCGCGTCTTGCGCGCAATGCGGTAGCCCAGCCAGATCAGGAGGAAGATCGGGATGCCGATATAGGTGGCGGCCACGCTGACCCAGTCGATCTTTCCGCTGGTGAAGGCCTGGTAGTTCTGGCCCAGCGTGACGATCAGGCACAGCGCAAAGGCGAAGATCGGCCCGTAGGGGAAGAACGGCGAGCGGTAAGGTAGCCGGTCCAGGTCCAGCCCCTGCGCGACAAAGCCCTTGCGGAAGCGGTAATGGCTGACCGCAATGCACAGCCAGGCGATAAATCCGGTCATGCCGGACAGGTTCAGCAGCCACAGGTAGACCGACCTGCTTTCGAACAGCGAGGTGAGGAAGCACAGCGCGCCCACCGCGGTGGTGGCCAGCAGCGCCATTAGCGGCACGCCGTTGCGCGTCAGCTGCGCAAAGATGCGCGGCGCGCGGCCTTCGGTGGCCAGGTTGTACAGCATGCGGGTAGAGGCATACATGCCCGAGTTGCCAGCCGACAGCACCGCGGTCAGGATCACCGCGTTCATCACGCCTGCCGCAAAGGCCAGGCCCGCATGGCGGAACACCAGCGTGAACGGGCTTACGCCCACGGTCTGCACGTCGTTCTTGAGCAGGTTCGGGTCGGTGTAAGGGATCAGGATGCCGATGATCAGGATCGCCAGCACATAGAACAGCAGGATGCGCCAGAACACCTGGCGCACCGCGCGCGGGATGTTCTTGGCGGGATCGGCCGATTCGCCGGCGGCGACGCCGATCAGCTCGGTGCCCTGGAACGAGAAGCCGGCGATCATGGCCACGCCGATCAGCGCCGGCAGGCCGCCGACGAAGGGCGCATCGCCGGTGGTCAGGTTGGCCAGCCCGTGCGCGGCCGATACATCGCCGCGCAGGATGCCGAAGATCATCAGCGTGCCGATGCCGATAAAGGCGATTACCGTCACCACCTTGACCAGCGCGCACCAGTACTCGGCTTCGCCGAAGCCGCGCACCGAGATCGCGTTGAGCAGGAACATCAGGCCCAGGAACAGCGCGCTCCACAGCACGCCGGGCGTGTCGGGGAACCAGTACTGCATCACCAGCTGGGCCGCGGCCAGCTCCACCGCGATGGTCACCGCCCAGTTGTACCAGTAGTTCCAGCCGAGCGCGAAGCCGAAGCCTTCATCGACATAGCGCGCGCCATAGGTGGCGAACGAGCCCGACACCGGCATATAGGCCGCCAGCTCGCCCAGGCTGGTCATCAGGAAATAGACCATTGCCCCGATCAGGATATAGGCGGCCAGCGCGCCGCCGGGGCCGGCCTGCGCGATGGTGGCGCCCGAGGCCACGAACAGTCCCGTGCCGATCGAGCCGCCGATGGCGATCATGGTGAGATGGCGTGCCCGCAGGGTGCGGCGCAGCGTCGGCGCGGGGGCGCCGGAAGAGGTGGGTTGGGAAGGTTGGCTTGACATCAGGATCCGGTCTGGGCGCGCGCCAGGCAAAAAAGGCGCGAAGGCGCGCAACTATGCCGGCATCGCCGAGAGGCGGCAAGCCGCGCCGAAGCGCCAGCCGCATGGGTCCCGGCGGCCCGCCGCCAGTGCCGCCTCCCGGTTCTACCGGCCCGTATATTGGGCGGCATCATAAGAGAAATCGCTGTGCAGGGAAAGCCGCTGCGCGGGCTGTGCGCCGCCCGGTGTGCCGCATCCGCCGCGTGGCGCATTGCTTGTGCGTGAGGTGTAGGACAAACACCCGGCGTGGAACAGGAATGGCACCGCTGCCGCGGCCACGGCGCGCGGTATATCGTGCGAAGTAGCAGGCGCTGCATGCCGGCCGGCGCGCGGAGCCAGCCCCATCCCATCCCGCCGCAGGGGGACCTCACGGATGTTCCAGACGCTCTGCCATGTCCCGTTCGATACCCGGCCACGCGGTGCCGCGGGGCATGCGGGCGCCAGCCGCTGCCGGGGCCTGCGCCGGCTGACGGCGGTGATGCTGGGGTCCGCGCTGGCGGCCGGGGTGCTGGCAGGGTGCGCCAGCCTGCCGGCCTCGGCGCAGCGCACCCCCTCGAGCGCCCCGGCCAGTACCGCCGATACCCCGCTGGGCAAGGTGCTGGCGCCGCGCCTGGCGCAGCGCCCCGGCGAGTCGCTGTTCTATCCGCTGTCGTCCGGGCCCGATGCCCTCGCTGCGCGGCTGGCGATGGCGCGTGCGGCGCAGCGCAGCCTGGACCTGCAGACCTATATCTTCGAGACCACCGGCACCGGCGCCGCCGTGCTGGGCGACATCATCGACGCGGCCGACCGCGGCGTGCGCGTGCGCATGCTGCTCGACGACTTGCATACCGGCGGCATGGACCAGATCCTGTCGGCCATCGATTCGCATCCCAATATCGAGGTGCGCCTGTTCAATCCCTTTGCCAACCGCAGCGTGCGCTGGCTGGAAATGCTGGCCGGCTTCAAGCGGCTGGACCGGCGCATGCACAACAAGTCGATGACGGTGGACAACCAGATGTCGCTGGTGGGCGGGCGCAATGTCGGCGATGCCTACTTCTCCGCGCGCACCGACATGGACTTCAGCGACCTCGATGTGCTGATTGCCGGACCGGCGGTGCCGCAGGTGTCGGCCGTATTCGATGAATACTGGAACGACCAGTCCTCATACCCGGTGGTGGCGCTGATCCCAGCAGGCAAGGAAGCGCCGGTTGAGATGCGCAGCCTGCGCAAGGGTCTGGAAGCACGCGGCGACCAGGCGGTCGCCAGCCCCTACGTGAAGGAATTGCTGGAGTCGGGCCTGGCCAAGGGCATCGAGAGCGGCCATATGCCTGCTTTCAGCGGCAAGGCTGTCGTGGTCTCCGACAAGGCGGCCAAGATCACGCACCAGACCGACGACGATCCCGGGCGCGCCACGGCCCGGCTCGAGCAAATGATCAACGGCGCGCAGAAGGAAGTGCTGCTGATCTCGCCGTACTTTGTGCCGGACGACGACGGCGAGGCCTGGCTGATCGCCCTGGCAAAGCGCGGCATCCGCGTGCGCATCCTGACCAACTCGTTTGCCGCCACCGATGTCAGCCCGGTGCATGCCGGCTATGCCCCGCACCGGCTGGCGCTGGTGGCCGCGGGCGTTGAGCTGTATGAGCTCAAGCCCAGCGCCTACGCCGAACTGGCAAGCAGCGGCAAGGCCGCGCGCGGTTCGCGCTCGCGCTCATGGCTGTCGTCCAGCCGCGCCAGCCTGCATGCCAAGAACTACATCGTCGACCGGCGCCTGGTATTCATCGGCTCGCTCAACATGGATCCGCGCTCGGCCAAGCTCAATACCGAGATGGGCATCGTGCTGGACAGCCCGGCGCTGGCCGAGCGCATGATCAAGTCCACCGAGAACGGGCTGCTCGACATGGCCTACCGCGTCGGGATGCAGACCGATGGCGACGGCGGCAACCGGCGCCTGACCTGGACCACGCGCGAGAAAGGGCAGCTCATGGTCTATGACAGCGAACCCGGCATGGGCCCGCTGCAGCATCTGGGCATCGGCGTGCTGCGCGTGCTCCCGATCAAGGAAGAGCTGTAAACCTGGCTGCGGTGCTGCACCGCGCCTTTCCTGAACCCGGGTTTGGGCGTATGGTTTTCCGCTTCGTTGCTGCCGCAAAGGAGCTTCTTGACGTCCTCCCCTGCCTAAAGGCAGGGGATTCCCACACCTGGCGATGCACGTCCGCATCGGAGAATGTTTAACGCAGCATTGGTATCACGGTCATGCACGACACCACATCTACTGCAGGTCCACTCTCTTATTCGCAGTCCTGCGATACCTTTCGGCCGCGTCGCGCTGTCCTTCGAACCGCACGCCGAACAGGACTGGGTAGAACCGCTTTCGTTCACTTCCTCAAACGTGGCTCCGTGCGCAATCGCTTTGTAGCGGAGCTTGTCCCGGAAGGACGACCAGGATGCGTCGTAGACGCTCTTCGCCATCTTGGTTTTGGCGAGTTTCAAAGCCGACACGTTGCCGACCGCGATGTAATCGAAGCGCCGGACGAGCTCGAACGCAAGCTTGTGCTGGAAGTCGGCGCGGGCATTCGCCACCTTGGCATGCAGCTTGGCAATATGCCGCTTGTGCTTTCGCGCACGCTGCGCCTTCGCCAGTCTTTCGGCGGCATGCCGGCCAAAGCGGTCATTGGGGAGCTTCTCGCCGGTCGAGAGCGTCGCGAAGTCCTTCAAACCAAGATCGATGCCGACGCCAGTTTGAATCGGGCGTGCCGGCATATCAGCAACCTCTATCACGATGTTGAGAAACCAGTTCCCGCGCGAATCCTGCGCAAAGTTGCTGCCGTCCCTGACCTTGCCTTCGGGCAACAGGCGACTATTGAACACGCGGAAGGTATGCCCGGCAAAGCGAAACGCCTCGCCCTCTCGTTTCAAATCGCGGCCCTTCATGGGCACCCATCCAAGGCTCTTCCTACCGCGGTATCGCAAGTAAGGACGGCGATGCTGGCTGCGCGATTTCGCGTACTGCTCGCATGTCGCGTTGACCGTGCCGGAATGGATGCCGAGTTCCTTTCTGCTGCCCGTGGTCAGCACGTTCAGATCGAACCCGCTCGGCCACTTCTTCCCCCATTTGAGCGCGTGCCTCTGCGTGTCATTGCAGAAGTTCCAGACGTAGTTCACCGCGCGGCTCTGCTTGTTGAGCAGGCCGTTGAGCGACTTCACCCGGTAGCGGTAGACACGAATCATGCCGCTCATTCTAACGTGGGAATGCCGCCTCTCGGCGGCGCTCCTTTCACTCCCCGCCATGAATGGCGAGGTTTCTCGGAGCAAATCTGATGAAAGCCGCTGTCCTGCATCAACCCAAGACCCCGCTGGTGATCGAAGACGTTGCCATCGGCAAGCCCGGCCCGCGCGAGGTGCTGGTGCGCACCGCCGCCGTGGGCGTGTGCCACTCGGACCTGCATTTCCTGGACGGTGCCTACCCGTACCCGATGCCGGCGATCCTGGGCCACGAGGCCGCGGGCGTGGTCGAGCAGGTCGGCGCCGAAGTGCGCACGGTCAAGCCCGGCGACCACGTGATCACCTGCCTGTCGGCGTACTGCGGCCACTGCGAGCACTGCCTGACCGGCCACCTGTCGCTGTGCACCGAGCCCGATACCCGCCGCCGCGAAGGCGAGGAGCCGCGCCTGATGGCCCGCCAGGGCGGGCCGATGAACCAGTTCCTGAACCTGTCGGCGTTCGCCGAGCAGATGCTGATCCATGAGCACGCGCTGGTGGCAATACGGCGCGACATGCCGCTGGACCGCGCCGCGCTGATCGGCTGCGCGGTCACCACCGGCATGGGCGCGGTGATCCATACCGCGAAGGTGCAGCCGGGCGAGACCGTTGCCGTGATCGGCTGCGGCGGCATCGGGCTGGCCACGGTCAACAGCGCTGCCATTGCCGGCGCCGGGCGCATCATCGCCATCGACCGCGTGCCGGCCAAGCTGGAGCTGGCGCGCAAGTTCGGCGCGACCGACGTGATCGACGCCGGCAATGCCGATGTGCCGGACGCCGTGCGCACCCTCACCGGCGGCGGCGTGCACCATGCCTTCGAGGCCATCGGCCTGAAGCAGACCACCGAGCAGGCCTTTGCCATGCTGCGCCGGGGCGGCACCGCCACGGTCATCGGCATGATCGCGCCGGGCGTCAAGATCGAACTGAAGGGCAGCGATTTCCTGGGCGAGAAGCGCATCCAGGGATCGCTGATGGGTTCCAACCGCTTCCCGGTGGACATGCCGCGCATGGTGGACTTCTACATGGCCGGCCGCCTGCACCTGGACGAACTGATCGCGCAGCGCCTGCCGCTGGAGCGCATCAACGATGCCTTCGACGAACTGCGCCGCGGCGAGCTGGCGCGCTCGGTGATCCTGTTCGATTAAGGGCCACTGCCCACAGCGCCATTGTTCGCGCTGTGGGACAATCGCGGCGCACCGCAATGACGAGGCGCCGCATGAAGACAATCGAATGGAAGGACTGGGAGATTTTTTGCCGCGTGGTGGAAGGCGGCGGCTTCACCCAGGGGGCCGAGCTGGCAGAGGTACCCAAATCTTCCGCCAGTGCCGCGGTGGCGCGGCTGGAAAGCCAGCTTGGCATCCGTCTGTTCGAGCGCACCACGCGCCGCGTGCGCGTGACCGAACGCGGCCAGCGCCTGTATGAGCGCGTGGCGCCGCTGTTCGCCGAACTGCATGAAATCAGTGCCGAGGCCACCTCGGACAGCGCCGAAGTCAGCGGCCTGCTGCGCATCTCCACCCCCTATGAAGTCGGCTCCCAGCATCTGTCTGAAAGCCTGACGCGCGTGCTGCGCGCCCACCCCGGCCTGCGCGTGCAGGTCGATGTCAGCTGGGACCAGCCCGACCTGATCCGCCAGGGCTACGACCTCGCGTTCGTGATGACCGACACCGCGCTGCACGACACCTCGTTCGCCAGCAAGCGCGTGGTGCTGATTGAACGCGCTTTCTATGCCGCGCCGGCACTGATCAAAGCGCGCGGGCTGCCGCGCACGCCGCAGGACCTGCAGGGGTGGCCCACGCTGGGCAACGCCGACGACCGGCACTGGGAGTTCCTGCGCGACGGCGTGGAGATTGCACGCCTGGATGTCGAGCCGCGCATCTGCACCCATAACGCCGAGCTGCGGCTCAAGGCGGCGCTCGACGGGCTGGGCGTGACGCGGTTGTCGCCGCGCTTCGTGCAGGATGCGGTCGGGCAGGGGCAGCTGGTGCGCGTGCTGCCGGGCTATGCCTCATCGCCGCTGAAGGTCTACGTGCTGATGCCGGCGCGCAAGCTGATGCCGGCCAGCGTGCGGGTGCTGCTGGACGTGCTGGAGCAGACGCTGGGAGTGCCGGAGGCGCGGCGCCCGGCCAGCAAGCGGAGGGAGAACGCTTAGCTGCCGCGGCCTCCGCTCGCAGGCATCGGTCAATAAGGCTGCTCGGCCGGCCGCACGTCAAAGTGCAGCACTTCGGCAAGATCCAGCATTTCCTCGTCGTCCTCGCTGCGCGTGATCCAGCCGCCGTAGGCATCGCCGCCCGTATCCCAGTTCCACAGCGTATAGCCGGCCACGCGCAACTGGTTGTGCACCAGCTCCATCAGTTCCGGCACGCTGGTGCTTTCCAGGAAGGTCTCGTCCTCGGGGTCGTCGCTGCCCCAGTCGATCTCCAGGTCCATCCGTTCGCACAGCTGGTTCAGGCAGCCGATAAAGGACTGGGCATCCTTCCAGTCGACAAAGAACCCGGACTGCCAGTCGATGACCTCGCGGATCACCCACAGCAGTTCCTGGCCATCGGTGTCATCGTCCTCGGCATCGAGCAAGGCATCTTCAAACATCGACAGCTGGGCCGAGGTCTGCGCGCTGTCGCCAAGGTTGATCAGGGCGAAGAAACGCGCAATCGCGTCCTGCGTGTCGTCGTCCAGTGGTTTGGCCATCTACTTTCTCCTGTTGCTGCGGTCTCCTAGGCCGCGATGCGCATGATCTCGCGTTGGCCGGCCGGTGTCACGCGCAACGCGCGCGAGGTGCGCGTGGGCTCGACCCAGCCGCGCGCCAGCAGGCTGCCCAACAGCGCCGCGCCCAGCGCGCCGCCCAGGTGCGGCTTGCGCTCGCTCCAGTCCGGGCAGGTGCAGGCAAACTGGCGCCGCTTGCGCCGTGCCGCCTCCACGTCGACGCCCAGCCCCGCCAGCGCCTGCGCGCCGTCGCCGCTCAGGTCTATGCGCTGTCCGTCCAGCATCAGCCAGCCTGAATGCGTCATCCGCTCGAACAGGCCCACGGCCAGTTCGCCCGCCAGGTGGTCGTAGCAGGTGCGCGCCTGGCGCAGCGCCGGTGGAGCGGTGCGCGATACCGGCACGTCGCGCAGCCGCGGCGGCTGGCTGGCCAGCGACGCCGACGCCAGCGCCTCGATCGCCACGCCGATCTCCGGCGCGGCTAGGCGGTAATAGCGGTTGCGCCCGCGCGTCTCGGCCACCAGCAGACCGCCTTCGGCCAGCCGCGCCAGGTGGCCGCTGGTGGAAGAGGCCGACAGCCCCGCGATCAGCGCCAGCTCGCCGGCGGGCCGGGCGCTGCCATCCATCAGGGCCCACAGCATGGCCGCGCGGCCAGGATCGGCGAGCAGGCCGGCGAGCTGGCTGATGCCGGGCGTGTAATCCATGGTTTGGCTCTGGATGAAATGTGTCATGCAGAGTATAGGGGATGCGCGCCGGCCGTGATGGCAAAAGCAAATTAAGTGGCGCCGGGCATGAGCCGGTCGTTGATCTCGGGCGGGCGCACATGGATGCTGACCATGTCGGGAATCTGGCCGCGCCGGTCAGTGTCATGTGAGTGCGACAGGCGCTTGGCGCGCCCCTGGCGCAGGCAGGCGATAAGCTGCCGGCGCAGTTCGCCTCACGGATAGGCGTAAATGGCGTTGTAGATGGTCTCGTGGGACACGTGGCGGTCGCGGTCGTCAGGGAAGGCGCGTTTGAGCGTAGCGGAGACTTCTTCGGGCGACCACTTCTGGTCTAGGAAGTGGCGCACCACGCCCCACAGCACACTGTCGGTAGCAAGCTTGGGGGCTGGATGCGCAAACGTTTGCTTTCTGCGTCGAGCGACGTCCGTCAAAGTTTGCTGTCCGACGCAGGCGCATCCTTCCGACTACGCGTATTTGTCGCCGACCGTGCTGCGGATCGGATGGGTATCGTAGACGATGATCATCCGCTCGATGAGCCCATTGTCGTCGAACTCGAACACATCGACGCACTCGAAACGCACGGCGGAACCGTCTTTCAGGCCCCAGTCGTAGTTGAAGTAACCTGTCGCACGTCGAGCCCCCGTCGTGCTGACGCAGATGTCGATGGGCGTGATCTTGCTTTCCCCCGACGCTGCATTGACCTTTGCAAAGAAAGGTGTAGGGCGCATCCAGCCGAGAAACGGCGAAAAGATCTGTGCGTCTGGCGTGAACAACGCACAGATCGCAGCGACATCGCCACGCTCCAGTTCCTTGAGGTAGATGCGAACCTGCCGCGTGTATAGTGCTTCCGACGATGAGGCCATAGTCATTCTCCGATTATTCGTTGACAACTCTGCCCGTGTTCAAACGGGCATCCGGTACAGGCACGATAGCGATGCACCGATGACTGAACAATCGAAAGATTTGCAACCCGGGTATGCGGCCCATGCATATCCATTGGCTGACCTCACGCGTTCTCTGCCCCCGCTGACAGCGTACCAGTCATTCGTCGCTGCGGCACAGCTTGGAAGCATCAGCAAGGCCGCTGACCATCTGTGTCGAACGCAGGGCGCGGTGAGCCGTCAGGTCCAGCAACTGGAAGCGCATTATCGATGTGCACTCTTTGTGCGTCATGCGTCGGGGCTGACGCTGACAGCCGAAGGAAACGCATTGCTGACCGTGGCAGTGAACGTACTCACACAACTGGTTCGACACGCAGACGTTCACGCTAAAACAGCGTCAGTCGTCACCCTGCGGTTACCGTCCACGTTCGCGATTCGATGGTTGCTCCCACGGCTGCCTGACATCAATCACGCGCTGCCTGGGACAGAGCTCCGCATCTCCACATCGGCAGACGACACGCCGGATTTCACTACGCCCGACGTCGACGCCATCGTTGTGCGTGGGACCGGACAGTGGGCTGGTATGGATGCGATACCGTTGTTTGCGGAGAGACTCACGCCAATGTGTACAAGCGAATTGGCCGCATCGCTGAAATCGGCAGCCGACCTTGCTCATGTCGAATTGCTCCATCCCGGACACGGCCGTGAGGAGTGGCGCTGCTGGCTAGAATGCGTTGGCGCACGGCAGATCGACGCGAGCCGTGGACTCGTCTTCGATACCCTCGAATTGACGCTCACCTCTGCGACGGAGGGGCATGGCGTTGCAATCGGCGATCCTCGGATGGCGAGAGACCGACTCCGGGCAGGGGCGCTGGTGACGCCGTTTGGCGACGTGGCGCAAAACGGCCTTTCCTACTTCCTCGTCTATCCGTCTCAACGCGCCGCACAGTCCAAGATTCGTGTGCTTGCTGACGTCTTGTCGCGGCTTGCGCGCGAAGACTGATCATTACCAGCGCTGGAAGAAGTCTTGTACTGTGACGTCTAAGTAGGCGGCGGAAGTGCGAACCTCGCGAATGCCAACGTTCATATTTCACTTCGATGACCGTGTTGCGAATGACCATTCCGGCTGTCGACGACGGACAAGAATGCTCGGCTCAACTGCTCGTGCCGGACACCAACTTTCTTCTGTAAAACCTTGACTGACCGCCTCAGGGCGTGACTCTGCCGTTCGGCGTGGATACGCCGAGCGGCAGCAATGGCACACGAACACCCGACGTTCGTGTAGACGCGCGCGCCAAAGCTTGAATTGGCCGAGAAGGCGTCCGCTTGGGACAGCCCTATCGGGAGCATCGTCGACCGCTAGAAGTGCGTTAGATCTGGTTCATTGCTCCGCCGTTGAAGATCCACGGAAGCGGCCCCTGTAGGCTCCAGGGCTAAGACCAACCTTTTCCTTGAACAGCCGGCAAAAGGAACTTGTGTCGTTGTAACCGACCTGCACTGCAATCCGTTCAACGTTAAGGTCTCCCGCTTCCAGCAGGCTTCGCGCGGCTTCTATGCGCAGGCTTTGCAGGTAACGAAGGGGCGGTTGGTCCAGTGCCGCCTGAAAGCGGCGAATGATTGTCCGCTCGCTCACGCCCAGGTCGTTTGCCATGTCGGACATCCTTACATCTTTGGCCATGTTCTTTTGAAGCCAGTGTTGCGCGCGGTGCACCAGTGAATCGGCGTGGGCCTTATCGGTCAGGAGCGGAAGATATGGAGTCTGCTTTGTCTGACTGACGTCGATTAGCATCGTCTTGGCACACTGGGACGCAATCATGGGGCCGCAGAAGCGCTCAATGATGTGAATGGTCTGCAATAGATAGGAAGCCGATGCACCGGCGCAGATCAGTCGGTCAGCTTCGGTGATCACTGGTTCGAGCTGAAGCTCGACCCGCGGAAACCTGTGGCGAAACTGGTCTGCCAGCCACCACGTGGTGGTTGCAGGACGTCCGTCGAGAAGGCCGGTTTTGGCAAGGAGGAACGTGCCGGTGCAATTCGCAGCCAGGCAAGCGCCAGCGTCCCACTGAGAGATTAGCCAGTCGCACGCGGCTGACTGGCGGACCAGCAACTGGTCGAATGCCTTGCTGCCCGCATAGTGAAAGCTCGGGATAAAAACCAGGTCGAATTTTTCTCGTGCGCGGATTGCCTGCGTGTTTACTTGCAGCCCGTTGCTCGTTGTGACCGGTTTGCCGGTAGGCGAGACAAAATGCCACTCAAACTGCACAGCCCCAGCGCCGAGCTGTCGCCGCAAGTGGGAGTTCGCGATCTGTAGAACATCAGCGAAGCCTCCCAAGCTGGAGGCGTAGCAATCGTCATAAGCAAGGATGGCGGCGCGGTGCATGATGTGTGTCGTAATTCGCACGCAATGTGTCAGTCTTGCCAATGTACAGCAAATTGGCGGATGGAGAAACTGTCTTCAGCCGTGGGTCCCTGAAGCCCATTGGGAGCGGAGGGCGGCGTCGCGCGGGTAGGCGGATTGCCAGTCCACTTGACGATTCCACGTGATCGCGTTCCGCGAATGCATTCTGAATCAGGCACTTGGAAAGGACTTGCTTTATGAGTATCAGCAATGTCGGCGTGATTGGCGCCGGGACAATGGGCAATGGAATCGCGCAAGTATGCGCAGCGGCTGGCATCAACGTCGTGCTGATGGATGTCTCCGATGAGGCGCTGCAACGAGGCTTGTCTGTGATCTCAGAGAGCCTCGATCGCCTGATCAGGAAGGAGCGACTGTCAGCCGCTGACAAGAAAGAGATATTGGCCCGCATCTGTGGGACCACCCAATATGCCGACCTGGCGGGCGTCAACCTTGTGATTGAGGCCGCCACTGAGAATGAAGCGCTGAAGCTGCGCATCCTTAAGGAAGTCGATGCCGTGGTCGGCGCCGATGCAATCATTGCCACCAATACATCGTCAATTTCCATCACCAGGCTCGCGGCAGGCACGTCACGTCCGGAGCGCTGCATTGGCACGCACTTCTTCAATCCCGTGCCACTGATGGCCTTGGTTGAGTTGATTCGCGGCCTCCAGACCTCGGAGGAAACGCAGCAACGTATTGAGGCATTTGTCGAAGCCATCGGCAAGAAATCAATCATCGCCCGGAACAGTCCCGGTTTTGCAGTCAATCGCATTCTCTGCCCGATGATCAATGAGGCCATCTTTGCTTTGCAGGAGGGCCTCGCGGTTGCGGAGGACATCGACAACGGGATGAAACTCGGCGCAAACCATCCCATTGGTCCGCTCGCGCTGGCGGATCTGATTGGACTCGACACGATGCTTTCGGTCATGGAGGTCTTCTACCAGAGCTTCAACGATCCGAAGTACCGTCCTGCGCCGCTCCTGAAAGAAATGGTTGATGCGGGCTACCTCGGCCGGAAGAGTGGGCGAGGCTTCTACCAATACGACTGATCGCAACGCGTTTGCGCTGAAAGGAAATGCTGATGATGAAGAGCAGTGACGATGCGGTGTTGCTTGAGATGCACGAAGGAATCGCCCGGCTCCGCTTTAACCGGCCGCGCAACCTCAACGCGATATCGCCCGAGTTGGCGGAGTGCTTTCTTCAACGGTGCCGGCAAATCCAGGCGAGCCCAGCGTGCCGCGCCGTTGTCATCAGCGGTGAAGGGCGGGCTTTCATGGCAGGAGGGGACCTGAGCCGCTTCTACCAGGAATTCGAAGGGGCGGCTGATACGGCTGAAGCGATGATCACGCCGATGAATGAGGCACTTTCCATACTGGTCTCGCTTCCATTACCAGTGGTAGCCAGCCTGCACGGTCCGGTGGCAGGTGCGGGAATGAGTGTTGCGCTGGCTTGCGATCTTGCTGTGGCGTCCGACGACGTGCAATTCGCGTTTGGCTATACGCAGATTGGTGCCAGCCCGGATCTTGGCATTTCGCTGACACTGCCTCGTATTGTGGGGCTACGCCAGGCGATGAGCATTGCATTGCTGGGCGAGAGTCTGGACGCCGATCAAGCGATGAAGCTCGGGTTGGTCAACCGGGTCGTGCCCAGGCAGGACCTGTCGCAGGTGACGGACGCGGTGATGGCTCGTCTCGCCACCGGGCCGACATTTGCCTATGGGCAAACGAAGCGGCTATTACAGTCGTCATTCGGTCGTGATCTCGAGGCGCAACTGTCGGCCGAACTGGCGTCATTCCGAGCATCCGCAGCCACCCGAGATTTTGTCGAGGGCGTTTCGGCCTTCATCGAGAAGCGCAACGATGCGCAGTTCTCTGGTGTGTAGCACCGCTGGGACATACACGCGGAAGTAAATCTGGCGCGGAGACCAGGCATTCATATTCCGAGCCCACATAAGAAATAGAATTCTGGAGACAACATGTCAAACAGCGTTGCACGTGCCGCTGACCTCAGTCCGGCAGAGTCCATGGAACGAGTGGCTTACGCAAAAGTCACCTGGAGATTGATCCCGCTGCTCTTCGTCAGCTACGTCATGGCGTTCCTCGATCGAGTCAACGTGGGTTTCGCCAAACTACAGATGCTGTCCGATCTGAGCTTCAGCGAAGCGACATACGGACTGGGCGCCGGGATCTTCTTCCTGGGCTATGTGCTTTTCGAAGTGCCGAGCAACATTGTCCAGCACCGAGTCGGTGCTCGACGCTGGATCTCCAGGATCATGATCACCTGGGGTCTGTTGTCAGCCTCCATGATGTTCGTCCAGACTCCTACCACGTTCTACGTCCTGCGATTCTTGCTCGGCGTCGCTGAGGCTGGGTTCCTGCCAGGTATTGTCCTCTACCTGACATACTGGTACCCCGCACACCGACGCGGAAAAATCATGGCCCTGTTCTTTGCCGCAGTTCCGGCATCGGGGTTGATCGGTGGTCCGGTTTCAGGCTGGATCCTGGAATCGCTTTCAGGCGCATATGGCTTTGCCGGCTGGCAATGGCTGTTTGTCCTGGAGGCGTTGCCGTCGATCGTTCTGGGTATGGTGATTCTGCTGGTGTTGCCTGACGGGATCCAGGATGCATCATGGCTCTCGCCGCAAGAGAAGAGCCTGCTTGCAGCAAATATCAAGGTCGATGCGCACGACAAGCACGAGCTTCAGTTGCGAAAGATCTTTAGCGACAGACGCGTGTTGGTAATGGCGGGCATCTATTTCTGTGCCACGACGGGTGGATATGGCATTAGCTTCTGGTTGCCGTCGATCATCAAGATGACTGGTGTCGTGAGTCCGCTGAAAATTGGCTTGCTGTCCGCAATTCCGTTCTTGCTGGCGATCGTCGGCATGCTGTTCTTCAGCCGCAGTGCCGACGCGCGCCGCGAACGCAAGCTGCATCTCGCTGGCGCAATGTCGATCGGGGCGTTCGGTTTGGTGCTCAGTGTCTTTTCGGGCTCGGATACAACTCGCGCACTCTTTGCGCTATCAATCGCCGCCATCGGCGTGTATTCGGCCTTTCCGGTCTTCTGGAGCCTGCCGACCGCTTTTCTCACTGGCATAGGTGCCGCCGCTGCCATTGCATTCATTACCTCGGTCGGCAACATTGGCGGCTTTGTCAGTTCCTACCTCATCGGGTGGATCAAACAGATGTCTGGGAGCACGGATCTGGCCATACTGGTGCTCGCAGCAATTTACGTCGTGGGCGTGTTATTGACGCTGACTGTGCCCGCTCGTCTTGTCAACAAATGACCGACGTTCGCTATTTGACAACCTAAAGCTACCTGGTAAAGGAGACATGTGTGAATCATCCAGCGCCGCCGGCACCCCTCCGCCGTCCTTTTCCTGCTGAACTACACGCGTCGCTGAAGTCGAGCTTCGGCGAGCGAGTATCAACCGCCGAGTCTGTCCGCATGCATCACGGTCGAGACGAATCGCCTTTCGATCCGCAATTGCCTGATGCAGTCGTATTCGCACGCAGCACCGAAGATGTGCAAGCCACGGTAAAGCTCTGTGCGCATTACGATGTGCCCATCATTCCTTATGGCAATGGTTCGTCGCTGGAGGGCCATCTGCTTGCTGTACAGGGGGGCGTGACGATCGATATGTCGGAAATGAATCGTGTGCTGTCGATCAACGCCGAAGACCTGACTGTCACGGTCGAGCCCGGTATCTCACGCAAACAAGTGAACGAAGCCCTGCGCGATACCGGGCTCTTCTTCCCGATCGATCCGGGCGCGGACGCGACCATCGGCGGCATGACAGCGACGCGCGCGTCTGGTACCAACGCGGTGCGATATGGCACGATGCGGGACAACGTACTGGATCTGAAAGTCGTACTCGCTGACGGGCGGCTGATCAAGACCGGCACGCGCGCGCAAATCCTCGGCTGGCTATGACCTGACGCGCCTGTTCGTTGGCTCGGAAGGCACGCTCGGGATCATCACCGAAGTCACCTTGAGAATCTATCCACAGCCCGAGGCGGTGTCTGCTGCGGTGTGCACGTTTCCGTCGATGGGAGATGCTGTGCGCAGCGTGATCGAAACGATCCAGATTGGCGTGCCGATTGCGCGCGTCGAGTTCGTCGACTCGCTCACGATCCGTTCTATCAACCATTATTCGAATCTGACGCTGCGCGAAGCGCCGACGCTGTTCTTCGAATTCCATGGCACTGACGCCGGCGTAAAGGAACAGGCGGAACTGGTGCAGGACATAGCCCGGCAGAATGCCGGGGAAGACTTCGAATGGGCGACGCGGCCGGAAGACCGCAGCCGCCTGTGGAACGCCCGGCACAACGCCTTCTTCGCAATGCTTCAGCTAAAGCCCGGCTGCCGCGCGGTGACCACGGATGTATGCGTGCCGATATCGCGGCTTGCAGAGTGCGTCATTGAAACAGCACGGGATCTGAGCGCGTCGGCGCTACCGTGCCCGATCGTGGGCCACGTCGGCGACGGCAATTTCCACGTTGCGATCCTGATCGACCCGGATAAGCCGGAGGAGCTGGAGGAGGCGGAACGCCTGAACCATCGTATCGTCCAGCGCGCGCTTCAGATGAACGGCACCTGCACGGGTGAGCATGGCGTTGGTGTGCATAAGATGGCCTTCCTGATCGAGGAGTACGGATCGGCCGCCGTCGATACCATGCGGGCTATCAAGCATGCCCTCGATCCGCATAACCTGATGAATCCGGGCAAGATTTTCTCCTGGATGCCATAAGGGCTTCATCGCCCAACTGTCGCTGCGAAGGCGAATTCGCCATTTGAAGTGTGTCAGCCAGCCCACCCCGGCTGAGAGCGTAGCAGTCGGTACATGCACGAATGCCCGCGCCGCGCTCCAGATGTCGTATTTCGCACTGGATATGTCAGTTTAGCCAATGTACGGCAAATCGGCATGCTGGGAAACTGGTCCATGTCCCCGGCTCATTGCCCGATGCATCAACCGGCGTGATGTTCCGAAACTGCAGTGCGGTCAGGAAGAACAGGGAGTCGGTATGGAGTCCAACGTCGGCAGAGGGAGTCAGCCTTCGGTGATCGACAGCCATCGGTCACGACAGTGCCAAGGGCTATGGGGCGAGACCCGACCGGAGATCGTGACGGATTTGAAGATACCTGGGTCTGCGCATGCGAATGCGAGCATGTCCCACGAACGCTGCGGTGCCGTCTCCGTGGTCGGCTCTTGCTCAGGTCCCGTCATTGTCCGTGCTAGCGAAGTGAAGGACTTCTATTGCGGGTATTGCCTGATCGGGATTCCGACCGCCGTGATAGCTGTCTTGGCCGGTATTGTGTTTTTCGCCATTGGAGTGCTGTCTTAATGAAAGTCCTAGTCATTCACGCTCACCCGGAGCCCCAGTCTTTCAGTTCGGCTTTGAAGGCCGTTGCGGTGGAAGCGTTCCGCGAAGCCGGACACGAGGTCCAGGTCTCGGACCTCTACGCGATGGGCTTTAATCCGGTCGCATCCGCGGCTGATTTCGGCAATCGAGCCAATCCGGACTACTGCGTCTACGCGCTGGAACAGCGCAATGGCGTCGCGACCGGCACGATCAGTTCGGATATCCAGCGTGAGCTCGACAAGCTCATGCAATGTGACCTGCTCGTGCTCAATTTCCCGCTGTTCTGGTTCTCGACGCCCGCCATCCTTAAAGGATGGATTGACCGCGTACTTGTGTCTGGGACGGTGTACGGCGGAACACGCTTCTATGACCGCGGAGGCCTTCGCGGCAAACGGGCCCTGGTGAGCGTTACGCTGGGCGGGCAGGAGCATATGTTCGGACGCGACGGCGTGCACGGGCCGCTCGAATCGATGTTGAGGCACCTGTTGCAGGGAACGCTTGCCTACACCGGACTGGATGTACTGCCGCCGTTTTTCGCCTGGCACGTGCCATACATCACTCATGACGACAGGGTTGCAATGCTGAGGGCGTGGCGAGACCGGATCCAGTCGCTTGACGAAGAGACGCCGCTCTCATTCCCGAGTCTTGACGATTTTGATGAGCAACTATATCCGCTCAAGAAACTGAAGATAGCGGCCCAGCGTTGAACCATGAAGCTGAAGACGGTCCGCTGCCGCGGGCTCAGTCTTCCGTGTGCGCGGCGTGATTCATGTCCCCAATCTTGCCAGCGTCCGGTCACCGCGGCCATCGGGGCAGCACCACGGGTGCTGCTGCGCTGTGGAAGGCCACTACTGATGCACGGTATCGCTCCGTCCTGTCCCAGCCGTTGCCAGGGCAGGGCCAACACCGGTGCATCCAGTTGCTCCCGGGCAAAGGGCGTGGCGATCGCCGTTACGCCGCCGACCCGGATGAGGCGCGTTTGGGCCGGCGTGCCGCCTCCGGAAGCCGAGGCCGTCGTAGACCCCACATCAGACCAAGTATTACAAGGAGATAACCCATGAGCCTGTCGTCGCGCGCGGCTGATTCCCGCAAGGCACCTTTCGAAGGGGGCAATATGGCTAAAGTCACGCCACCACCGGGTGCACCGCTGCGCCCGGCCCGGCTCGAGGATCGCTACCAGCTGGATCACGGCCCCGCTTACATCAGTGGAACCCAGGCATTGGTTCGGCTGCTGTTCAACCAGAGTGCGCGTGACCGTGCAGCCGGCCTGAACACCGCAGGGTTCGTCAGCGGCTACCGCGGGTCGCCCCTGTCCGGGCTTGACCAGGTACTCTGGAGTGTCCAGAAGCTTCTGAAAGAGAAGCACATCGAGTTCATACCCGGGGTGAACGAAGACCTGGCGGCGACCGCGTGCTGGGGGACGCAGCAGTTGATGCAGCACCCGGAGGAGGCGACGGTAGACGGCGTGTTCGCCATGTGGTACGGCAAGGGACCGGGTGTCGACAGGAGTGCCGATGCCCTGAAGCACGCCAATGCGGCTGGAACCTCGCCGCATGGGGGAGCGCTCGTGCTGGCCGCCGACGACCACACGGCCAAGTCGTCCTCGTTTGCGCACCAGAGCGAGCAGTTGCTGGTCGCCTCGTTCATCCCCATCCTGTACCCGAGCAACGTGCAGGAGTATCTCGACTACGGGATCCACGGCTGGGCCATGAGCCGCGTTTCGGGCTTGTGGGTGGGCCTGAAATGCGTCGGCGACATCGTCGAGACGACTTCGGTCGCGGACGTTGACCCGTTCCGTGTCGAATGCCGGCCTCCGGAGGATTTCAAGGCATCGGAAGACGTTCACATCCGCTGGCCGGACGTCTGGGCCACGCAAGAGCCGCGGCTCGTCCGCTCCAAACTGCCCCTGGCCTTGTCCTACTGCCGCGCCAACGGATTGAACCGCATCGTCGCAAAAGGGGCCGGCTCCCGGATCGGCATCATTGCCGCGGGCAAGCCTTACAACGATGTGCGCGAAGCCCTTGCGTTGCTTGGCATTGGCGAGAGCGAACTCGCAGCGAGGGGAATTGCTCTTCTGAAGCTCGGCATGGTCTGGCCCCTGGAGCCCCGTATCGTCCGCGAGTTCGCGGAAGGCCTTGATGAGATTTTCGTGGTCGAAGAGAAGCGGGCACTGATCGAGCAGCAGGTCAAGGACATCCTTTACCCGTTGGCGGCGAGCGGGAAAAAGGCGCCACGAGTGGTGGGCAAATCCAGCAGCGATCTCCAATACTCGGAGTTCGAGATCCCCGACGAGCAGCGCCTCTTACGAGGTGACGCGGAACTGGGCCCTGCCGACATTGCGGCTGCGATTCTGACGCGACTCCATGCGCACGGCGTAGGTGTATGCCAGGCTCTCCCGGAGTTGAGCGACACTGGCAGCCTCCTTCCGCCCGTTATGCGCAAGCCGTACTTTTGCTCCGGCTGCCCGCACAACAGTTCCACCAAGGTACCCGAGGGCTCGCGATCGACGGCCGGGATTGGCTGCCACTATATGGCCAACTGGATGAATCGGCGCACCGAGAGCTACACGCACATGGGGGGCGAAGGCGTCCCGTGGGTGGGGCAAAGCCGATTCTCGAAGCGGCCACACATGTTTGCGAACATGGGGGACGGCACCTTCTTCCACTCGGGCTCGCTTGCGATCCGCCAGGCCGTGGCGGCCAAGGCGCCGATGACGTTCAAGATTCTCTTCAACGATGCCGTGGCGCTTACCGGCGGGCAGTCGCATGACGGCCCGCTGACAGCGCCGATGCTGACGCAACTGCTTCGCGCGGAAGGCGTCGAGCGCATCGTGGTCGTCAGTGACGACATCGACAAGTACGAAGGACATCAATCGGCGTTCGCGCCCGGGACCACATTCCACCATCGAAGCGATCTCGATGCCGTTCAGCGGCAACTGCGCGAGGTGCCCAACGTGACCGCCCTGGTCTATGACCAGACCTGCGCCGCAGAGAAGCGCCGCCGGCGCAAGCGCAACAAGTACCCGGATCCGGCCGTCCGCTACGTGATCAATCCCGAAGTGTGCGAGGGATGCGGCGACTGCACAGTGAAGAGCAACTGTGTCTCGATCGAACCCCTCGAGACGCCACTGGGCCGCAAGCGCCAGATCAACCAATCTTCCTGCAACAAGGACTACTCCTGCGCCGACGGCTTCTGTCCAAGCTTCGTGGCAGTGGAGGGTGGAGCGTTGCGGAAGAGGCCGACGGGCTCGGGTCCGGAGAACGATCCGGCGACCTGGACCGAGCCGCCTCATCCCGAGCTGCCACAGGTGCAGTCCGCCTATGCAGTGCTCGTCAACGGTGTGGGTGGCACCGGGGTGCTGACGATTGGCAATATCCTGGGAATGGCCGCCCACCTGCAAGGCTTGCACTGCTCCGTCATGGACATGGCAGGCCTGGCACAGAAGGGCGGTGCTGTATGGAGCCACGTGAGGATCGCGAACTCGGCGCAGAGCATCTATTCGCCTCGAATCCCGGATGGGGCGGCAGATGCGCTGATCGGCGGCGATCTGGTTGTGAGCGCGCACCCCGACTCGATCAGCAGGCTTAAGGCGCAGTGCAGTGCCGTCGTGAACACGAACGTCTCGCCCACTTCGGATTTCCAGCAAGACCGCGACTTCGCCATGCCAGAAAAGGGGCTCTGGGAGGCCGTCGAGCGGTCTTGTGCGGAGAAGAGTCTGGCAAAGGTTCCTGCCCAGGAGCTCGCCGTGCGATTCTGCGGGGACGGTGTCTATGCGAACATGATCATGCTGGGTGCCGCGTGGCAGGCCGGTCATGTTCCGCTCTCGCTTGACGCCTTGAGCCGGGCCATCGAACTGAACGGGCAGTCCGTGGATGCCAACATGCGGGCATTCAAGATCGGCCGGCAGTATGTGGCATCTCCCGAGCGCCTGGCCGATCGATCGGCTTCAGTGGTGCAATGGCTGCCCCGTGCGGATAGGGAGAACATCCAGCAGTTGCTGGAAGACCGTCGCGGTCGGTTGGTAGCCTACCAGAGTGCAGGCTATGCCCAGGAGTACGAAGTGTTCCTGCAGGTGGTTCGGTCATCCGGGGATAAGAAGCCGGACGGCTATGAGCAGGTCGTTGCCAAGAACCTCTACAAGCTGATGGCTTACAAGGATGAGTACGAGGTCGCACGGCTCCACGCCTCCGCGAATCTGCGCAGGCTGATCGAAAGCCAGTTCGACGGTGAGTACAAGGTTAGGTTCTCGCTGGCTCCGCCGATGTTTGCTCGCCGTGGTTCCGATGGTCTTCCTCGCAAGAAGCTGTATGGCAGCTGGATGAACCAGGCGTTTGGACTACTTGCGCGGCTGAAGTTTCTGCGGGGCACGCGATTTGATCCGTTCGGATACACGCATGAGCGCCGGATGGAGCGCGCGTTGATTGCAGAGTACAAAGCGAGCATTCAGGCAACGCTGCCTTTCATTGCGACCGATCCGAAGAAGTGCCTGGAGCTTGCTCGTATTCCGGAGCAGATTCGCGGCTTTGGACACGTGAAGGCGGCGGCCATCGAGGAAGCCCGCAAGCGCCAACAGTCGCTGCTTCGTGAAATCACCGACAAGGGCGCGCGGCCTTACGACCCATCCGGGCCCCTAGCCGATGGGCGTGTCCTGGAAAGTGCGTGATCATGAACGATGGGCTCTGCGTCGGTGAAGCCAAGCGCTTTATCAAGGCATCGCGACATCGGGCTGGCCAAATACAGTGATTAGACGGGCGAACAGCCTGGGTTGAGGAGATGTAGCAATGAGTAATCGTGAAGTGGTTGTAGTCGGCGCCGCCCGGACGGCGATCGGTACCTACGGTGGTTCGCTGAAGGATGTTCCGATGACCGTGCTGGGCGCGACGGTGGTTCGCGCGGCGCTGCAGCGCTCGGGTGTGGAACCGAGTGAAATCGGGCATGTCGTCATGGGCAATGTCATCCCCACGGAGCCTAAGGATGCCTACCTGAGCCGTGTTTCCGCGATGGATGCCGGTATTCCAAAGGAGACGCCGGCATTCAACGTCAATCGCCTTTGCGGCTCCGGGCTGCAGGCGATCATCTGTGCAGCGCAGTCCATCCTGTTAGGGGATGCCGACCTCGCGGTCGGTGGTGGGGCGGAATCCATGAGTCGTGGCCCGTACATCGCGCCGGCCGCGCGATGGGGCATGCGCATGGGGGACAGCCAGATGGTCGACTACATGAATGGCATTCTTCATGATCCATGGAAGCGCATCCACATGGGCGTGACGGCAGAAAATGTCGCAGAGCGCTATGGCATTTCCCGCGCGGAGCAGGATGAACTGGCGGTGGTGAGCCAGCAGCGAGCTGCCGCGGCGATTGAAGAGGGCCGATTCAAAAGCCAGATCGTCCCCGTCGAGATCAAGACCCGCAAAGGTGTGGTCCAGTTCGATACGGACGAGCACGTCCGCCGGGACGCGACTGTCGACGCACTGTCTGCGATGAAGCCGGTGTTCAAGGAGGGGGGATCGGTAACGGCTGGCAATGCGTCCGGCATCAACGATGGCGCGGCGGCACTGGTGCTTGCTGAAGCCGGCAAGGCGGCCGCGTTGGGACTCAAGCCGTTGGCACGGCTGGTTGGCTACGCGCATGCCGGTGTCGAGCCCGAATATATGGGCATCGGACCGATCCCGGCTACGCGCCTGGTGATGCAGCGAACGGGTCTCAAGCTCTCGGACATGGACGTAATCGAGGCGAACGAAGCGTTCGCCGCGCAGGCATGTGCGGTGGCGAAGGAATTGAGCTTCGATCCGCAGAAGCTCAATCCCAACGGCTCAGGCATTTCCCTCGGACACCCCGTTGGAGCGACGGGCGCGATCATCTCGGTAAAGGCCATCTATGAGCTGCACCGGACAGGCGGGCGCTATGCGCTGGTAACAATGTGCATCGGCGGCGGCCAAGGCATCGCCGCGATCTACGAACGCATCTGAGTGCCCAATGGAAGCCGGCTCCGCAAGGCGCTCGCGTGTCCAGAGGGGCAGCATGACGCTGGCTGAGGAACTAGGTGAACTAAGACGGGAGGTGCGGGCGGCGGGCGTGCAAGCTTCGCGCGAAGCGCGCTCGCAGTCCTGCCCGGGCGGTGAGAAGGAAGCGTTACGGTCCGTGCTCGAGACCCGGATCATTTACAGCCGGCCTCGCCAAAAGATCGTGCACTTTGCCTGCGCGGCGGAGCGGCGCATATTGCTAAGTACTGCGCTGATTGAAGAGTGCCGCGAAGTCGCGTCCACTTGCCTGGCGCTAAGGACACTGTTCTGGGCGTCTTGCCGGCGGCTTGGCAGATGATCAGTTGCGATGTGCAGGCCAATCTCGTCGCTGGCAGAGCTTCGTCTAAAGCTTTTCAGGAGAGCAAAAGTGAGCGAAATCATCGACGCGTGGATGCAGTTGCCGAACAGGGATTTCCTGCTGGACTCCATGTTCGATTCACTGCGAAGGTGGCCGACGAACTGGAAATCGCTGGCCCTGGACAATCCTGGAATTACACACGAAGAAGCGCTCGAAACGTTTCGCAGTCAGGGCGTTTCCCGGGCCATTGCCAGCGCCTGGTGGGGGCCGGCAGGGCCGATGATTTCAAACGATGAAGTCGCGGCGGCAGTGCTTGCTCACCCAGAACAGGTTGTTGGGGTGGCGTCGGTCGACATCAGCCGGCCGATGGAGGCGGTGAGGGAACTACGCCGGTGCGTGAAGGAATTCGGCTTCAAGGGATTGCGCGTGCTGCCATGGTTGTGGGGGCTGCCTCCCGATGATCGCCGGTACTATCCGCTCTATGCCGAGTGCGTCGAGTTGGACATCACGTTCTGCCTGCAAGTCGGCCACGCCGGCCCGATGCGACCGTCGGAGCCGGGGCGTCCGATTCCATATCTGGATAACGTTGCGCACGAGTTTCCGGAGCTGCGCATCGTTGGGGGACACATCGGCTTTCCGTGGGTGTCGGAAATGATCTCGCTCATGATGAAGCACCCCAATGTATATGTGGATACGTCGGCGTACAAGGCGTCACGGTTTCCGCAGGAGCTGGGTCGTATATGCGTGGCCCGGGCAGGCACAAGGTGATATTCGGTACAAACTACCCTATGCTGACGCCGGCAGAATGCCTTGCTGGCCTTGAAGCGCTGAACCTGGGCGAGGATGTGTTGCCTCTATATCTGGCAGGCAATGCGCGACGCGCTTTCAAGCTCGATGCATAGGCGCAGCGAGGTAGGGAAATGAAGGGGGTGCCGACGCGTCCGGCCGCCACTGACCATGGGCGGAGGGCAACGGACAGTTGCTGCTCGCCCGCGGCGAGATCCTGGTGGGCCGGGATGCTCGCCGGGGCTTGCTTAGGTCAGGTTGGCCTGGCTCGCCTCTAGGCGTATCGCCATTGCGGCGCGCGTTTCTCAAGGAAGGCATTGACGCCTTCGCGCTGGTCGGCACCGTCGAACAGGTCGACAAAGCGCTCGCGCTCCAGCGCCAGTGCGGCCTGGCGGGGCACGCCCTGGCGCGCCAGGTGTATCAGTTGCTTGCTGTATGCGGCGGCGTGCGGGCTGACCTTGCCAGCGCGTTGCGCCAGCGCCAGCGCGGTGGCCAGCGCCTGGCCGCGTGGCACCACCTCCTCAACCAGGCCAATGCGAAGCGCGGTGGCTGCGTCGACCCGTTCGTTGGTCAGGATCATGCGCTTGGCCCAGCCTTCGCCCACCAGCCATGGCAGGGTCTGCGTGCCGCAGCCGCTCGGCAATAGGCCAACAGCGGCTTCGGGCAGGGCCAGTTGCGCCTGTTCCTCGGCAATCCGGATATCGCAGGCCAGTGCACATTCGAGTCCACCGCCCATGGCGTAGCCGTTGATCGCAGCGATCACAACCGGACGTGCCTCCTGCAGCGCTTCGAAGGCGCTGCCGAACAGTTGCGCGATCTGACGCGCGTGGGCGCGGTCGCCGTCGGCAAAGCCGTTCAGGTCGGCGCCGGCGCTGAAGAACTTTTCGCCGGCACCAGTGACGACGACGGCGCGGATCTCGGGGTTGGCATCGATCTGTGCTACCAGCGCGCGCAGCTGCTGCAGGCCTTCGGCGTTGAAGGCGTTGGCGGGCGGGCGGCTCAGCGTCAGCGTGGCGACGTGGCCATCCAGGGCGAATTCGATCATTGCTTGTTCTCCTTGTCCGTGGCTGACAGGTACTGGCGAATCACGCCAGAGAAGTCGAGCTGGCCTTCACCGGCGTGGCTCATGGCCTGGTAGACCTGCTGCGCCAGCACGCCGAGGAACAGCGGCTGCTTCACGCTGCGCGCGGCATCGGCGGCCAGGCCAAGGTCCTTGAGCATCAGGTCGGCGCCAAAGCCGCCGCTGTAGCCGCGCCCGGCCGGCGCGGTCTCGATCACGCCGGGCCACGGGTTGCAGGTGTCCGAGGCCCAGCAGCGGCCGGTGGAGGTGTTCACGATGCCGGCCAGCACGTTGGCATCGATGCCGAGCTTGACGCCCAGCGCCATCGCCTCGGATACGCCGATCATGGAGATGCCCAGGATCAGGTTGTTGCAGATCTTGGCGACCTGGCCGGTGCCGGTGCCGCCGCAGTGGACCAGGTTGCGGCCCATGCCGGCCAGCACGGGGCGCACCTGGGCGAACAGCGCTTCCGTGGCGCCGACCATGAAGGTCAGCGTGCCGGCCTGCGCGCCAACGGTGCCGCCGGAGACGGGCGCATCGGCCAGCGCATTGCCGTGTGCCTCGGCGGCAGCGGCCAGTTCGCGCACGGTGGCAGGGTCGATGGTGCTGGAGTCCACCAGCGGCACGCCCGCGCGCACGCCGGCCAGCACGCCTTCCGGGCCCAGGTAGGCGCTGCGCACATGGGCGGCGGCGGGCAGCATGGTGATGACAAAGTCCGCTTCGGCCACGGCCTTGCGGGCAGAGTCGGCGGCCGCGGCGCCTTCGGCGCACAGCGAAGCCACCGCAGCAGCGTTAAGGTCGAATACGGTCAGGGTATGGCCGGCCTTGAGCAGGTTGAGCGCCATTGGCGCGCCCATGTTGCCCAGGCCGATGAAGGCGATGTGCATGCGAGTCTCTATCAGTGACAGGTCTTCGATGCCGCCCGCTTGACCCCTGTCACGGACAACGGACAGGGAGGCAAACGGCGGCACGCGTTTAATGCAGTGGCGGCCTTACTTCAGGCTGATGGTCGTATTTACGCCGTCGTTGACTGTCGCATCATCAAACCAGCGCGCCGTGACCGTCTTGGTCTGCGTATAGAACTGCACCACCTGCTTGCCGTAAGGTCCCAGATCACCCAGCTTGGAGCCACGCGAACCGGTGAAGCTGAAGTAAGGCACCGGCACCGGGATCGGGATGTTGATGCCGACCTGGCCCACGTCGATCTCGCTCTGGAACTTGCGTGCCGCAGCGCCGCTCTGTGTGAACACGCCAGTGCCGTTGCCGAAGGGGTTCCGGTTGACCAGCGCGATGGCGTCATCCAGGGTTTCGACGCCGATCACCACCAGCACCGGCCCGAAGATCTCTTCGGTGTAGATCGACATGTCGGTCTGGACATCGGTGAAGATGGTGGGGCCGATGAAGTTGCCCTGCGGATAGCCCGGCACCTGCACGTTGCGACCGTCGAGCGCCAGCGTGGCGCCTTCGCGCTCGCCCGCGGCGATCAGGCCCAGCACGCGCTCCTTGGCGGCTACCGACACCACCGGGCCGACGTCCGTGCCGGCTTCGGCGCCGGCGCCGACCTTGAGCGTCTTCGCGCGCGCCACCAGGTCGGGTACCCAGTCGCGCGCCGCGCCCACCAGCACGACCACTGAGGTGGCCATGCAGCGCTGCCCCGCCGCGCCGAAGCCCGCGCCAGCCAGCGCGTTCAGTGTCTGTTCCTTGTGCGCATCGGGCAGTACCACAGCATGGTTCTTGGCGCCCATCATCGACTGGACGCGCTTGCCGTGCGCCCCGGCCAGGTTGTAGACATGGGTACCAACGGCGGTCGAGCCCACGAACGACACGGCCTTGATATCCGGGTGCGTGCACAGCGCATCGACCACGTCCTTGGCACCGTGCACGACGTTCAGCACGCCCGGCGGCACGCCGGCTTCCAGCGCCAGTTTGACCAGTTCCACGGTGGAGAGCGGGTCCTGCTCCGAGGGCTTGAGCACAAAGGTATTGCCGCAGACGATAGCCATCGGGAACATCCACAGCGGGATCATGGCCGGGAAGTTGAACGGCGTGATGCCCGCGCAGACGCCGATCGGCTGCAGCAGCGTGTAGGTGTCGACAGTCGAGGCCACGTTCTCGGCAAAGCCGCCTTGCTGCAGGGTGCCAATCGAGCAGGCATGCTCCACCACCTCCAGCCCGCGGAAGATGTCGCCCTCGGCATCGGCCAGGGTCTTGCCCTGCTCGGCGGTCAGGATGGCGGCGATGCGCTTGCTGTGCTCGCGGATCAGTGCCTGGAAGCGCAGCATGACGCGCAGCCGCGCGCCGATTGGCGTGTGGCGCCAGGTGGCAAAGGCGCGGTGCGCGGCACCCACGGCGGCGGCGACCTCGCTGGCGGTGGCCAGCGGCACGCGTGCCAGCACTTCCTGCGTGGCGGGATTGACCACATTGCGGAATTCGGTGGCGGACGAAGCCACCCATTCGCCGTTGATCAGCAGCGGTACGGTCGGCACGGCATTGTCGGTCTTGGGCACAGCACTCATGGTTATCTCCGGAAAATCTGGGTCTGTTGGCAGGTGAAGATGGGGCTACAGGCTGCGCGCGATCAGCATGCGCTGGATCTCGCTGGTGCCTTCGTAGATCTGGGTGATGCGGGCGTCCCGGTAATGGCGCTCGACCGGATAGTCTTCGAGGTAGCCGTAGCCGCCGTGGATCTGCAGTGCCTTGGAGCACACGCGCTCGGCGAGCTCGGAGGCGTAGAGCTTGGCCTGTGAAGCCTCGGACAGGCACGGCACGCCTTCGCTGCGCATGCGTGCCGCGCGGTGCACCAGCAGGCGGGCGGCGTTCAACTCAGTGGCCATGTCCGCCAGCATGTTGGCGATGGGCGGATGCTCGCGCAGCGCGCGGCCGAACTGTATGCGTTCCGATGCATAGCGGCACGCCGCCTCGAAGGCCGAGCGGGCGATGCCGATCGCCTGCGCGGCGATACCGATGCGGCCGCCTTCCAGGTTCGACAGCGCGATGCGCAATCCTTCTCCAGGCTCGCCCAGCAGCGCGTCGTGCGGCACGACGCAATCTTCCAGCGTGATAGCGCAGGTGTCCGAGGCGCGGATGCCGAGCTTCTTCTCGGGCGCGTGGACGATAAAGCCCGGGGTGGCGGTGGGCACCAGGAAGGCCGAAATGCCTTTCTTGCCGAGCTCGGGCTCGGTGACGGCGAACACCACCGCCACGCCGGCGCGCTGACCGTTGGTGACAAACTGCTTGCTGCCGTTGAGCACCCAACTGTTATCGGTGAGGCGGGCGCGCGTGCGCAGGTTGTGTGCCTCGGAGCCGGCCTGCGGCTCCGTCAGGCAGAACGCGCCGATCAGCTCGCCGCTGGCCAGCTGTGCCAGGTATTGTTCCTTCTGCGCATCGGTGCCGTAGTGCAGGATCGGGCCGCAGCCGACCGAATTGTGCACGCTCATGATGGCGGCGCAGGCGGCGCAGCCGGCGGCGATCTCTTCGATCGCCAGCGCATAGGCGACGTAGTCGGTATAAGTGCCGCCCCATTCCTCGGGCACGATCATGCCCAATAGTCCCAGCGCGCCCATTTCGGCGACTACCTCATCGGGCAGGCGGCCGTCGCGGTCCCATTGCGCGGCGCCCACTGCCAGCCGTTCGCTGGCAAAGGCGCGCGCGCTGTCGCGGATCATGGTTTGCTCTTCGGTGTAGTCGCTGTGCATGGCGGATTGGCGGTGGCGTACGTGGAGCCCTTTTGAAGCAGCGGGGCAAGTCAGGCAGAGGCGCGCTTGGCGTTTGACTTGCGGGCAGTGTAGGAACGCCGATGGCGGGGGCCTATGCCGAATTCCGCCAATCTTCCTGAACTCGTTTGCCACGTGACTAACACAATGAAAGAGCTCGCATGGTGGATCGTCCTGGCGGACCACTCCTCCACTGAGAGAGCTATCGCAAGCACTATTGCCTTCTGCCAAAAGACGCGATTGGCGTGTTGAATAGTTCCCCCTCGAAGAGAGGCTGCGGCATCGGTCGACGGATGAAGGGAGCGAGTCGTGCGACTTGGCGGGCCGTAGTTTTAACTGCGCCTTGCGGCCTAGCTAGCCGTCCGGGAAGCGCCGCAAGGGCCATACCTAAGAGTGCCGGGGTCGGATGGTGTGGCGCAATTCGCCAAGAATGTGTCAGTTTAGACAATGTACAACCGGTGCGCGTACCGTGAAACTGTGCTTGCCGCCGTGCGGCACGACGAAACTGCAAGAGCCCAAGTTCACCGTCGAGGCATGCGAGCTACGCGTTGTCATGCGGCGACCTATCCTGCGCACCAGACCATCGAAAAAGAGTTTCGACGAAATCAACGAGGCAGATTTGCCTTTGATGTTTGGGGGCACAGGCTGAGACTAATAGTCGTTCCGAAGAGACAGCCATGAGTAACCAGATTACATCCACCGACCGTCAATCGACGGCATTGACCATGCCGCGGAATGGGCTCGCTTACGTCAGTGGCGACACGAATGCGCCACTGAGCAACGCGACCATTGGGGAGTTCCTGCGCGCTACCGTCGCACGCTATGCGGACCGCAGCGCCGTCGTCTTCCGGGGGCAGAATGTACGTAGTACATGGGGGGAACTTGCACGCGAGGTCGACGTGCTTGCGGCCGGACTCTTGGACCTCGGGATCGGGAAAGGCGATCGCGTTGGCATCTGGTCACCGAATCGCTTCGAATGGGTGCTGACCCAGTTCGCAACGGCCCGCATTGGCGCAATTCTGGTCAACATCAATCCCGCCTATCGACTGGCGGAAGTCGAATATGCCCTGAATAAGGTCGGATGCAAGGCGCTGGTGGTGGCCGAAGCATTCAAGACCTCGAAGTATCTTGAGATGCTACAAGAACTGGCGCCAGAGCTTGCGACGGCAATGCCAAACGAATTGCATGCGCGGAGGCTACCGGACCTGCGAGCGATCATTCGCATGGGTGATGCGAAGACGCCAGGGATGCTCAATTTCCCCGAGGTGATGGCGGGCGGCAGGCAGAAGCCCGACAACACGGAGAAGCTAGCCGAGCTGGCAAAGACACTGGATACTAACGATCCGATCAATATTCAGTTTACGAGCGGTACGACCGGCAGCCCGAAAGGTGCAACGCTTACGCACCACAACATCGTCAATAACGCGCGCTACGTTGCGCTGGCATTGAAGCTGACGAAAGACGATTCCCTTTGCATTCCGGTGCCGCTGTACCATTGCTTCGGCATGGTGCTTGGGGTGCTGGCGTGCGTGGCAAAGGGCTGCACCATGGTCTTCCCGGGCGAAGCCTTCGACCCGGGTGAGACACTTTCCACACTGCACGAAGAAGGCTGTACGGCGATCCACGGTGTCCCTACCATGTTCATCGCCGCACTCGACCACCCGGACCTGGATAAGTACGATCTGAGTCGCTTGAGAACGGGTGTGATGGCCGGTTCGCCCTGTCCGATCGAGACAATGAAGCGCGTCGTGTCGGAGATGAATCTGCGCGAGATCACGATCGCGTACGGCATGACCGAGACCAGCCCGACATCATTCCAGAGTTCGCCGGATGATCCGCTTGATAAGCGAACGTCCACCGTTGGACGGGTGCATCCGCATCTGGAAGTCAAGATCGTCGACGCGTCAGGACAGACCGTTCAAGTGGGCGAAACGGGCGAACTTTGCACGAAGGGCTACTCCGTCATGCAGGGCTATTGGGGGGACGACGAGAAGACGCGCGAAGCCGTTATCGACGGGTGGATTCACACCGGCGATCTCGCCACTATCGATGCGCAAGGGTATTGCAGCATCGTTGGACGCCTGAAGGACATGCTGATCCGCGGTGGAGAAAACGTCTACCCGCGTGAAATTGAGGAGTTCCTTTTCCGTCATCCCAAGGTGCAGTCGGTACAGGTCTTCGGCGTGCCAGACCAGAGGTATGGCGAAGAAGTATGTGCGTGGATTATTCCGCGACCGGGCGAGCTATGCTCTGAGGAGGAGATCCGCGAGTTCTGCCGAGGCCAGATCGCGCACAGCAAGATCCCGCGCTATATCCGCATCGTGGATGAAATGCCTATGACGGTAACAGGGAAGGTGCAGAAGTTCGTGATGAGGCAGAAGATGATCGAGGAACTGCAATTCCCCGAGTCGAAGGCTGCGTGAGCGGAATTCTCTCCAGTGATTCCGTGCAGAAACCTGAGGGTGATCCTACATATGGACGAGTCACATCAGCGCCGCGCGAATCATTGAATTCACCTGGGTGCGACGGTACACTGGGTCGAACAAACTTGACCATCGTGGCTCATGGATACGTGGACAACCGAGCCGGGCGCTGCCGCAGGCGTGCATGGATTCCTGGAGAGGTGGCAGTGGTATCGCCGGCTGCCTGCCGAGCTTCGCTCGTTAGTATTGGAAACCATAGAGGAGCGGACGGCCGAGCCGGGCGAGTACATTGCGCGGGCGGGCGAGCCAAGCATGCACTGGTACGGGCTCATGCGTGGCTTCCTGCAGATGTACGTCGTCGGCGCGGACGGCGCCGAGACCACTTTGTATTGCCTGCGGGAAGGGGAGTGGGGAGGCGAAGGATCCCTGCTCAAGAAGGAAATGCGGCAGTACGATCTGCGCTCGCTGACCCCCTCTCACATCTGTTTGATGCCAGCCTCGACTTTTGAGACGCTGCGTCAATCGTCGATCGAGTTCAACCACTTCCTCTGCGACAACATGAACGAGCGGATGGGAGTCTTTGTGGGCATGCTCGCCGCATCCCGCCTCCTCAGGCCCGAGATGCGGGTGGCCCAGGCACTGCTGATGCTCGCGGACAAGACTGGCGGCGACGCGCAGGAACTAACCATTCCGCAGCATGAGCTCGCGTTGATATGCGGCTTGTCCCGGCAGCGAGTGAATATTGCGATCAGCGAGCTCAGGCGGCACAGACTTGTCGAAAGCGAGCCGTGCAAGGGGTTCTTGCTGGTCCATGTCAATGCGCTGCGCAGTTACGTCGCGGAGGTGGCGTAATCCGCGTCCGCGCCGGGCCGCAGAACAGGCTGGCACAAGGCTTCGGCAAGAAGGGCCAGCCTGTCGCCGCCCCAGAACAACTCGTCCTTGTAGACGAAGGTAGGGGCACCGAAGACGCCGAGTTGTTCAGCCCTTTCCAGCGCTGCAGTGAAGTCATGTTGCGCGCGGGCCTCTAGATAGGCATGCCAATCCCGAACTTCCAAGCCCGCATTGGTAATGGCTTCGTCAAGACAGGGCAGCGACTCCAGGTCGAACTCTCTACGCCAGAACGCGGCCAGCAGAGGATCACAGAATTCCCAAAGGCAATTCCTGGACTTGGCGAACAGCATGGCCTGGCTGGCCAATCCGGCATCCCAGAGCTTTGTGGTGGCCCGAATAGTCAGTCCCTGCCGCCTGGCCAGCCGGCGGCAGTCCATGTACAGGTACTTCAGCTTGGCGACATCGCGGCTCGACCGCTGCTCGACCTCGCCACCATACGCAGAGCGGAAGTCCGTGATAACGGGCCACCAGTCGAACCTGACGCCGCTGCGCTTGGCCAGCGCACGCGCGGGCTGCAGAACAAGGTAGGAGTAGGGGCTGCGCAGATCGATGAACGAGTCCACCACTGCGGTGTCTGGTTCGTTCATGGCTATGCCGTTTGAAACAGGCTTTGCTTGGCCCGGTCCGACGTAGTGACGTCGACCCATCGATCCCTGAGCAGATCCATCGCCCGTCCCACGGCCGGACGGGCGCGCACTCGACCGTACCAGGCCTGTACGGCCGGGAATTCGTCCAGGGACACGCCCGTCATCTTATGGATGCGGACCCATGGGAAGCACGCCATGTCAGTGATCGAGTACGTGCCGCAGACATACTCCCTTTCCTTCAGGCGGTCATCCAGAATCTTCAGCAGACGCCGGGTCTCGGCCTGATATCTGGTGATGGCGTAGGGTACGGGGGTCGATGCGTAGCGAAAGAAGTGCTGTGCCTGCCCCATCATCGGCCCCAGGCCGCCGACTTGCCAGAAGAGCCATTGCAGCACCTCGCTGCGTTGCCGTGGATCGACCGGAACGAAACGGTTTTCCTTTTCTGCCAGGTACAGCAGGATAGCTCCGGTCTCGAACACCGTGATCGGCCCCCCGCCATCCAACGGGGCGTGATCCACAATCGCCGGGATCTTCCCGTTCGGGTTGATGGCGCGATAGCCTGGCTGATGTTGGGCGCCACTCGTGATATCGATCGGGATGATCCGGTAAGGGATTTCCAGCTCTTCGACGAGGATGTGCGCCTTGTGTCCGTTCGGGGCTGGCCAGCTGTAGAGGTCGATCATCAACCGTCTCCTATCGCTTGCGCATGATCTCTTGCCTGCGGTGATCCTGGGCTCGCCGGTTGCCTTCGTCCCTCATGCCGGCCGGCAGGCGCTCGTCCAGGGCGACCGTGCGCTCGTCGATCTGTCGCATGACGCTGTCTTGCAACGCCTTCTTGGACATCGCGTAGGCCGTGTTGCAATCGGGGGTGATACACCGCGCATAGCTGACTGCCGCCGCAAGCAGTTGATCGGGCTCGACGACTTCGTGGAAAAAGCCAAGCCGCTCCGCTTCCTCGAGGCTGTACAGCGCTCCGCGCAGCGTAGTCAGGGCGCCGACCTGGTCCCCAAGGGTGTACTTGATGATCTCGACGTACGCAGCCGGCATCGGGATGCCGATGGGAACCTCGTTCAGGCCGAACTTGGCAGGCTTGCGCGCCGCAACCCGGAAATCGCAGTCGAGCGCCGTGATCAGTCCACCTGCGATGGCATGGCCGTTCACCGCTGCCACGGTAGGCCGAGGGTACTGGAAGATGCGCAGATTGGTTTCGCGATAGCCCCGATACCATTGACGGATCTTGTCCTGGTCACCGCTGCCGAAAATGTCAAAGCTGTACTGAAAGTCGATCCCTGCCGAGAATACGTCGCCGTGGCCCGTCAGGATGACAGGCAGCGCGCTGTAGTCCCGTTCGAGCCGGTCAAAGGCATCGTGGAGATCAGCGAAGAACTGGTCGTTCTGCACATTCACTTTGTTGGTGTTCATGCGCACGAGCGCACAACCGTGGAACTCTTCGATAGTCCATGCCATGGAGGTCTCCTTGGGGTCTTGGTGAATCCGTTGTTGCACCACATTAGCAATTTCGCCAATGGGATGCTGTCGCTTGGATGACAGGAGGCGCGATGGAACCACGCCCGGAGGTGTCGTCCCATCGCGCGGGGGCTCCTTCCGGTCCGGAACGCTTCCCGGCTCCGGCTGTTATTCCTCGACGGCGCCGCCGATCGAACGCAAATGCTGCCGGAACGTGAGGCTGGGGTCAGAGCGGCGCGCGGCCAGGTATTCTTCGAAGCGCGCCTGCTTTCTGAATGAGGTGCCGAGGTGCATTCGGGCTGCCTGGAGGCGCTCCGTGTCCCGAATTGTGGTGGCCAGTTCCGCCACTTCGGCAGCGCGTTCGAGCGGCACAAAGATGACGCCATCGTCGTCGCCAAGGACGAAGTCATCGGGTGTAACGATGTGCTGGCCGAAAGTGGCGGACAAGATATCCGGGTTCGCCCCCGTATCAAGGCGTTGGGGGCCGGTGGGCAACGCGCCCAGGCTGAACAGAGGCAAGCGAATAGTTCGAAGCTCGGATGAGTCGCGATGCAGGCCCCAGATCACTATGCCGGACAACCCAGCTTCCCTCGCCTCCAAAGTGACCAGGTCGCCCACACAGGCTTCGTCCCGGCGGCCGCTATTGTCGACCACCAGGACATCCCCGGGATTCGAGCGTTCAATGGCCTCCAGAAATACATCGACGCTGCCATAGTGCCGTGCCGGACAGACGCGCCCAACCAGGTGCGTGCTGCTCCACAGAGGCCGCGTGTCTGCGGGTGCGCAGCGAACCAGGATGCCGAGGCGCATGCAAGCGTCGGCTACATGCGGTGTGGTGAGACCGAGATACGTGCGTTGAAGCTGAACAGGTTCCATCGGTTAGGCCTCCTTGGCAAGGCAGTGTTGAGACTAGGTTGCCCGGCAGGCGTGCTGTTTATTGTTTGGAGATGATCGGCTTGACGTAGGTGAGACAGACATCGGTCAATTGGCGGCGCGGGCGTCGAAACATGCGACGGCTGCGCCGCCAACCTCGATACGGTCAACGCGTAGCGTCAGGTGGACCGCGTCGGGGAGGCGACCTCTTGTGCAACGCCTGTGCGGGTTCAGCGCAGCTGGCCAACAAGGCTCTTTCCTGGGTAACCGCGACAGTTTCATCGCTCGTCCCAGCGCTGTACATTGTCTAGAAGGTCAAAATCTGTGCAGATTGCGACAGCCTGTCCTGACGCGTTGGTTGACGGAGCGGCCACCCGGTTCCGCGGCCCTGAACAGGGCAATCGTCGGCGGTATGGGATCTAGGGCTAGCGACGTACGGCGCCGAACTCGGGACTTGCCGCGTCCTGATATTCCGTACGGTCGAACAGCGTCGGATCATCGAGAAACGCCTGCGTCCATTCGACGGTATCGCTGCCCCAGAACAAACGCCCTCGTACCGCCAGGGTGGGGACGCCGAAAGCCCCAAAGGAGGCTGCCTGTTTGGTGTTGCGCAACAATTGCTGCTTGACGTCGGGAGCGCTTGCTTTGGCTAGTGCATCGCTGACGCCCAGATGTGCCGCGAAGGCGTCGAACTCGAATTCGGGATCGCGTCCCTGGCCGTAGATGAAGTCGAGGGCGTTGCCTAACGCGCCTTCGTCAGCACTGATCGCTATCAGCAACCTCTGTGCTTGCAGAGAGTTGAAGGGGTGCCTTCGCGGCATCCTGAACCGGATGTTCAGCTGGCTCGCCCGCCAGACGCAATACTGATAAGTGTGAAGGCGCTTCGGCGGTACTTCTGCTGGCCCTTTTGTGTCCCAGTGCTTGAGCAGGCCAGCGAACAGGACTGGGACGGGCCGAACCTCAATGCGTCCGCGCAGGGCTTCTAGCGTGTGGTAGTGCAGATACCCAAACGGGGAGATGACGTCGAAGTACCAGTCGGCATTTTCCACGGTCTTGCTCCTCAAGGTCATATCCGCCTGGGCGGATCGTCGCTAATTCAAGCCCTAGCATGGCAGACGCGATCGCACGGGCTCTGCGACCAGGCATGTCGCCGACAGCCTTATGAACGCCCATCCAGTATCAGAAAGCACTAGGGAAACTCCGCATCCTTGGCTGTCATTGTAATGACAGGTGACAGCCCTCGGATAACCTAAGCTGATGCCGGACAGCGAAAGTGGGGTTGCGCTTAGCCTACCCGTCAAGGGGGCTCAAGCGATGAATCATTAGCGAGGTATCGCGTACCGCGCGCTGTAAATCCGTACATCAATAGCGTGAAGCACCAGGCCGCCATCGACGAGAGCGCTCCTTCGGAACGCAACGGTCGAAGGGGTATGGCGTGCTGCGTGGAACATGTACGGAGGGCGAAAACATTGGTGCAGCAGCACCAGGAGACAAGCAATGCGTCACATCGATATTCACAAGCTGGCCGATGAGGCTCGCTTCAACCGGTTTCACGGGCTCGTACTGTTCTGGTGCGCGTTGATCATCGTCTTTGATGGCTACGACCTGGCGGTAGCGGGTGGATTTGCCCCCGTGTCCCCGGACACGGTCACACCCTTAGGTTGATAAGGCCATCGCACGCCTGAACTCCCGCGGCGAGCGGTAATTCA